>JANXCJ010000156.1 GCA_025060275.1 Bacteroidia bacterium
TCCACTGCAAGAGGTCTCTCGCCTTGAAGAACATGTACTTCCACGGTAGTCTGATTATCGGCTGCAGTAGAGAAGATTTCAGTACGCCGGGTAGGGATGGTAGTATTCGCCTCTATTAGCTTTGTAAATACGCCGCCCAATGTCTCTATCCCCAGCGAGATAGGAATCACATCAAGTAGCAATACCCCCTGTACTTCTCCCGCAAGGACGCCAGCCTGCACAGCGGCCCCCAGGGCTACTGCTTCATCGGGATTCACGCTTTTATTAGGAGCTTTGCCAAAGAACTGTTCCACGAGCTGTTGGATACGAGGCATACGAGTAGAACCTCCTACAAGTATTACTTCATCTATTTCTTTGGGACTGAGCCTTGCCGCTTGCAGAGCTTTTCGGCAGGGCTCCAATGTGCGTTCATATAGGTCCTCACACAGACTCTCAAATTTGCTACGAGTAAGCGTTTTCTGGAGGTTGAGAGGTCCCTTTCTCGGGTCTACAGTAATGTAAGGTAAGTTAATTTCTGTGCTTTGCTGGTTAGAGAGTTCAATTTTAGCCTGTTCAGCTGCTTCTCGCAGCCGCTGCATAGCTCTAGGGTCTTTACGCAGGTCTACGCCCTCCTCTCTCAGGAATTCTTCTACTAGCCAATTGATAATCCTTTGGTCAAAGTCATCCCCACCCAAGTGGGTATCTCCACTCGTAGAGAGCACCTCAAAGACTCCATCTCCGACCTCTAATATGGATATGTCAAAGGTACCCCCTCCTAAGTCAAAAACAGCGATTTTGCCCTGCTTTATACGTTTATCTACGCCATAAGCCAAAGCCGCAGCAGTGGGTTCATTAATGATGCGCCTTACATTTAGTCCAGCAATCTCACCTGCCTCTTTTGTTGCCTTTCGCTGCGCATCGTTGAAGTAAGCAGGCACAGTAATAACGGCTTCCGTAACAGGCTCACCCAAATAGTCCTCAGCTGCCTTTTTGAGCTTTTGAAGTATCATGGCAGAAATTTCTTGGGGTGTGTAAAGCTTATCTCCGATCTGGACCTGACATATGTTATTGGAGCCCTTGACGACTTTATAAGGGACTCGCTTGACATCCTCTATGGCTTCTTCATAAGTTTTCCCCATGAAACGCTTGATAGAGTAGATGGTATTTTCGGGGTTCATGACAGCTTGACGCTTTGCCAACTCACCCACCAATCTCTCTCCATCTGGCTTAAATGCTACGACCGAAGGCGTGGTACGCTTCCCTTCCTGATTCACTATCACGGTAGGCTGACTTCCCTCCATGATAGCGACCACAGAGTTGGTAGTGCCTAAATCTATTCCGACTATTTTGGGCATGGGAAAAAGGAGAGCAAATGATATGCCAGCTAAAAATCTGCCATATTGTCAGTGTCTCTACTTAGGGAAGAAATATCTGAGACGGAGGATGCCCTTTCTCAGGCAGCGTAAATCTTATATAAGGCTTCCCTGCAGCAGCATGACAACTATTGCAGCGAGACACAATCTCCCTCATAGAGTTTTCAAAAGCTGATAGCTCTCTCTGTGCAATCGCTTTCTTTAGCTCATGAAGGGGCTCCAGAAGATTAGGGCCTGTCATAGCGCTGACAGGGACTCCCTCATCTATTATGCCGAGCTTCTCTACCTGCTCAGCTGTCTCTTCTAACTCTTCGTAATAGAATTCTGCTAGGGGCCAGTTCTGGGCATAGCCCGCTAAGTAGAGTTTTGTCAAAAAATGCTGATACTGTGTCATAAACGTAGATAGCTCTACGGGACGCTCTTGAATAATAGAAGAGAGACGATCAACTTCCTGCTTTAGTGTAAGGTTAGCTTGATGTAATCTATACAGACCCACAATCATGGCTAAGGATACTATCGTAAGCCCAGCTACCCCCCATCTTATAAGAGACACGAGGTAAAGGTAAGATGGGTTGAGTCAAACTCTACCTGAGAGATATGGGGTATCTTCTAACTTCGTCGTGATGCAGAATTATATAGGAGTTTTGCCTATTGGCTGGTTAGCTTTTGGAGGCCTCTTAACACTCATAGGAGGGACTTTTCCTCACCTAAGAAGAGGCATACCAATTCTAAGCCTGAGCGTTGCATTATTCGGCGCCCTAGGAAGTTTTTACTTAGCTGCCACTTATCCACATCCTCGTTCCAGTTTTTTAGGAATGATATGGGGGGGAGGATTATATAGTTTTATTTCTGGATTTATTGCTGTTGTAGGCATGTTAGCTCTTTTATTCCTATGGCGTCATTTGCAGCAAAACAAAGACAAAGACTGGGAGATTTTCCCTCTCTCCCTCATCCTAATGGCTGCTCTCGCTACACTACCTGCAAGTAATCATTTATTACTTTCCGTAGTAGCTTTAGAGACCGTATCTTTAGGAGCTTATGCATTAGTAGGGCTATCCTGGGATAATCGCTATGCACCGGAGGCGGCGGTAAAGTACTTTCTCTTAGGGGCGATAGGCTTTGCTTTTCTGCTCTTTGGGCTTTCTTACCTATATGGGCTGACAGGTAGCTTATACTTTCATCATCTGTGGGCTATGAAGTGGGAAGCATGGGCAGAACATCCTCTTTTTGCTTTGGGGATGGGACTAATCGGTATAGGACTACTGTTTAAGCTAGCTGTATTCCCTTTCCACTGGTGGGCTCCTGACGCATACGGAGGCGCCACGCCAGCTGCTGCTGGCTGGATAGTAGCTCTAGGGAAACTAAATGGAGCATTTCTTGCGGGGATTTTATTACATTATATCCTAATACCGCAGCAGTGGCTGAGCGCCTTAGCGGGAATCGCGGCAGTTTCCAGCCTATATGGCAATCTTTTAGCCATCCGCCAAGATAACCTTCAACGTATGCTTGGGTACTCTTCCGTAGCGCATGGAGGTTACCTTCTTTTAGCACTGGTCAGCGGTCCAGAAGGCCGCCTGCAAGCATGGGCCTACAGCCTTCTTTATGCACTTACAAGTGTGATAGCTTTTGGTCTCCTAAGCCTACGCGAGGAACCCTTAGAATACAAAAGCCTTAGGGGATTGGGCTATCAGGAGCCCGGTTATGCAGCCGCTTTAGCTTTGAGCTTTGCTTCTCTCTCGGGTATGCCCCCCTTAGTAGGATTCTTCGCCAAATATGGAGTTTTCGTAGCAGGCTTTCGGGCAGGACACTTCATAGCTGCTTCTGTGGCCCTCATAGGAGCTCTCATGGGGTATTTTGCTTATTGGCGACCCATTAGCTGGCTCTATCAAAGAGGAAAAGCCCTTACCCTAAAAATGCCCATCCTGGCTATAGGGGCTATTCTCTTGCTTCTCATAGGGGTTCTACCCCTGATGGTGTGGGGCTGGATGGATTACCTATATGGAATAGCAGGATTTTTCTTAGCTCGCCCTTGAGTATGAGGGTGGAGAATATAATCCGTCTTTTAGGATTAGGGGCTGCTATTCTGACCGTAGAGGTGGGATTAGGACGACGGTGGGGGAACATACCCCCATTAGGGCGCTTTTTCTCTCCTTATGAGGGTTTCTGGCGAAATGCTGAGAGTCCCTCTCATACCCCCCCTAAATATATTCATATCTCTTCCCTGCAGGATAGCGTAATAGTTATATGGGACAAAAGATGGGTACCCCATATATATGCCCGTACTGAAGCAGACCTCTACCGTGTGCAAGGGTACTTACAGGGATATCTGCGGCTATGGCAGATGGAAATACAGAGCTACTTCATCGCGGGGCAGCTTAGCCGCATTTTGGGAAAAGACTTCATAGAACATGATAGAGCTATGCGGCGGCTTGGAGTACTACATGCTACGGAAAAAGCCTCGGCTATAGCGCAGAACGACTCCCTGATTTGGTCCATTCTCAATGCTTTTTCAGAAGGGGTAAATGCCTACATAGACCAACTCAAGCCGCCAGATTATCCCTTAGAGTATAAACTCCTAAACTTTTCCCCA
>JANXCJ010000157.1 GCA_025060275.1 Bacteroidia bacterium
CGGGAATTACAGCTTCTAAAAGCTACAATCGCCTTAGGGAGGAGATATGGAAAATCCTCACAAAAATACAAACAAAAACAGGAGCACCTATAAGGGATTATGTAGCAAGATTTGAAGAAATGCTGACCTTTCTAATTTCTCGCCCAGCCGTGCTCTTTGAAAGCTTGGGGCTGAGATACTTTGGTCCTGTGAATGGACATGACATTCAAGGGCTTGTTTCCACGCTAAGAGACCTGAGAGAACTTCCAGGCCCTAAGCTCCTTCACTGCCGCACAGTCAAGGGTAAAGGCTTTGCTCCTGCCGAAAAAGACCCTATTAAGTGGCATGCACCTGCTTTCCGGTTCAATCCTCAAACTGGTGAGTCAGTAGAAACGAGCAGCTCCCCTCTCTCCCCACCACGCTATCAGGACGTATTTGGAGAGACAGTTATAGAATTAGCCATGCAAAACCCTCTCATCGTCGCTGTGACCCCTGCCATGCTCTCGGGTTCTGGGCTCACTCGTATGCACCACATAATGAAAGACCGCTGCTACGATGTAGGAATCGCAGAGCAGCATGCCGTAACCTTCAGTGCTGGTTTAGCTACACAAGGCTTGAAAGTTTTCTGTAATATCTACTCTACCTTTCTCCAGAGAGCCTATGACCAAGTGATACACGATGTAGCTATTCAGAATATTCCTGTAATCTTTTGTTTAGACCGGGCGGGGGCTGTGGGGGCAGATGGTGCTACACATCAAGGACTCTATGATATTGCTTACTTGCGCCCTATCCCCAATCTCATACTCTCCGCCCCGCTCAACGAGTCAGAGCTTCGTAATCTTATGTACACTGCGCTGGAAGCAAATAAGCCATTCGTTATTAGATATCCACGGGGAAATGGCGTGCTAATAGAGTGGCGCACACCTTTTGAGAAAATTCCTATTGGTAAGGGAAGAATACTTCAAGAGGGAGAAGAGGTAGCCATTCTTTCCTACGGACACATAGGAAATGAAGTATTAGCAGCTTGTAAGGAACTGAGCGAGGAGGGACTCTATCCTGCTGTTTATGATCTACGCTTTGCAAAGCCCTTAGATGAGGAGCTTCTACACGAGGTATGCACACGATATCGCTACCTTATCACAGTAGAAGATGGAGTACGCATAGGAGGTATAGGCAGTGCTGTCCTAGAGTGGATAGCAGATAATGGATACCTACTGCCTCTCCTAAGATTGGGAGCACCTGATATAGTCTTGGAGCACGCCACGCAGGCAGAACAGTACAAGATATGTGGTTATGACAAGGAAGCTATCAAGCAGGCTGTCAGAAAAGCTTACTTAGAAGGACTACCTTTGAAGGTGTGGAAATCCTCATCATAGGCGTATTTATAATAGGATATGTCCTGATAGCCTTAGAGCACCGCCTACACATAGACAAAGCAGCCACCGCCACCCTCATAGGGACAATAAGTTGGTTTATCCTTTTTGGTGTGCCTCTCGTTACACAGGGTAGCATACCTCATCATATACAGCATTCCCTCCTACATCATGTGAGTGAAGCAGCAAGTATTCTCTTTTTCCTTTTGGGGGCGATGACAATTGTGGAAGTGATAGACTCTTATGATGGTTTTCAGTATATCCTTCGGCTATTGAGGGTGCATCAGGTAGGAGTTTTCTTAGGTATCTCGACGACAATAACCTTTTTCCTCTCCGCTGTTATAGATAATCTTACAGCGACCCTGCTCATGGTTTCTCTCTTACAGAAAGTAATATCTCCAGAACAGCGTAGTAGTCGCCTCTTAGGAGCTTCATTAGTAGTACTCGCAGCCAATTCAGGAGGGGCATGGAGCCCCCTGGGAGATATAACTACGACCATGCTATGGATAAAAGGCTGCATTACAGAAAAGGTTATCATTCAAAGGACCTTTATTCCTAGCCTACTTTCAGTAGTGCTTCCTTACTTGATAATATTTAGCAAATTGCGCAGTGCCTCCATAGAGATAAAGTCTTACAATGGAGAGAACTTCATAGTTCCTCGACAAGTAAGCCTTGTGGTTCTGATTTTTGGAATCGGTGGCATATTAGCGGTTCCACTTATGAAGATATTTCTTCACGTACCTCCGTTTTTGGCTATGCTACTTTCACTGGGGGGTGTATGGCTCTTGACAGAAGTTTTTTACAGAAGGCTACGCCGCAAGTTAGAAGAACCCAATCGTCTACGAGTAGCCGCTGCATTGGAAAGAATAGACACCCCTAGTTTGTTGTTTTTCTTAGGTATTCTCCTAGCTATAGGGGCGCTGGGGGAGATAGGTGCTTTACGAGGCTTAGCCCAATTGCTGGATAGATGGATAGGTAATCTAGACGCCGTGGTGTTCCTATTAGGTATTCTCTCCGCGGTAGTAGATAATGTTCCACTCGTAGCCGCTGCGATAGAGATGTATCCTCTGAGTGAGTTTCCCGTAGATCATCGGCTATGGGAATTCCTTGCGTATGCGGCTGGTGTAGGAGGGAATTTACTCATCATTGGCTCTGCTGCAGGTGTGATTGCAATGGGTATGGAAAATATAGAGTTTTTCTGGTATCTCCGAAGAGTCTCTTGGATTGCCTTTATAGGCTACTCAGTAGGAGCATTAGCATACATCCTACTAGTATAAGAAAGAGAAGAAGTAGTAACCCATAGACCGCAGTCAATCTATTCTTAGTTTAGAATTTACAAAAACCTAACTTTTTATGTTTATCTTTGTAGTATGGGAAATAACCTATTTGCGGGGGCATTCGGCTTGCTTTCACTGAGTTTAGCCCAAATTTTGGTATGGCAGGAGACATTTGATGATCCAGGTGCAGTGGGACGATGGAATTTCGGGCCAACACCGCCCGGGTTGCCTCTCTCCTATTCATTAAATAGCCCAGCACATAATTACTTCGTGATCAATGACGCAAATACCCCCGAACTGGATGCAGCTGGAAACTTTATACGAGGTCGACGAGCGGAATGCGCCCCTCCAAATAATCTACCCAACCCCTATACAAATGGAGGTCCTGTAAATCTCAGCTTACACATAACTGCTCGTGCCACAAGTGATGGCGCCGTACTGGGCTATGTGAATTTTCCCGACTATGGGGATGAGTACTCATGGTCCAATCAAGGCTTCGGAGAAGATGCAAACACGGAGCAGACTGCCTTCCTCACCCAAAACATAAGCACTATGGGGCGTACTTGCCTGCGCCTTGTAGCCGATTTCTACTTAGGAGGAGACAGAGACCGACTACGCAGTTATGCTTCATTACTCTACAGCACAGATGGAGGGAATACTTGGAAAGTGGCTGTCCCAAACATCCAACAGACAATTCCTACCGTCGTATGGCTCGCTTACCATTTTGCTGCTGGAACCTGCAATAACTGGATTCGGCTGACTTTCAATCTTCCCGCTGATGCTGAGAACATTCCTAATTTGCGTATAGCTTTCCGCTGGCGGAATGAAAACTCCTCGCCGATGACCACGGCCGATTATACCCTCTCAGCCGGATTCAACGTGGATAACATTCGCATAGAGGCAGCTGCCCCTCCCACGGCGGACTTCGTTGCCAACGCAACGGTAGTATGCAAAAATCAGCCCGTAAGTTTCACTAATCTCACTCAAATTCCCTGTAACCTTCCCACTACCTACACCTGGCAAATATCTCCTCCTGGTGGATGGAGCTTCACCGGCGGCACTAATGCAAATAGCCCAAACCCTCAGATTACTTTTACTGCTAATGGGTCCTACACTATCCAGCTTACCGCTAACAACGCCGCAGGACACGACATAGAAATAAAGACAGCTTATATCCAGGTGCAAGATTGTCCTCCGCAAGCAGCTTTTAGTACTTCCACAAACGTCGTATGTGCCCTTAATCCCCACCCCCCCGGAGGCAGCCCGACCCAGATGACCCTC
>JANXCJ010000158.1 GCA_025060275.1 Bacteroidia bacterium
GCAGCTTAGAGTTTCTGCGCAGCAGCCAGTCCGAAGCCCAACTGGCTCTTTTCCCTTACGCCCCCGAAGGCGAAGCCGTAACTACCCCTACCCCCGCTAAAATCCCCGTACAGCCGCCCCACATGCAACTCATCTGTATGAATCCGCCGTTTACGCGCACCTGTGGAGATAATCTGCTCTTTGGTCATCTAACAGAACAAACTCGTAATGTTCTTACGCTTAGCTTGAAAAGACTTCTCAAAGGAAAGGCCAAAGGAGAAGCTAATCTTCAAGCAGGGTTAGGGGCGGTTTTTATCGCATTAGCCTATCGTTATCTTTCAGAAGGGGGACGATTGGCGTTTGTTCTACCCAAATCCTTACTTTCTGGAGTTTCGTGGAAACTTTCAAGAAATTTCTTGCTAAGAAATTGTCATGTAGAGTATATTATCATAAGCCAAGAACCCAATCGGTGGAGTTTTAGTGAAAATACTGACCTAAGTGAAGTCATGTTCATAGCAAGACGGGATACATCCAGTAGCGAAAAAAGAGTAATGTTTCTGAACTTATGGCAAAATATAGGAAGCTCCATAGATGCCGTTATTTTAGCTGATATTGTTCGTAATGAAAAGGTGATTCTGCATACAATGGAGGATACTTGCATAGATGTGGGCGAAATATGGATGGGAAATAATAAAATAGGAGAAATCCTTACTATACCTCAAAGAGAGTTGGAGCAAAAGAACTGGCTCTTGCCGGTAGCATTCGCCCAGCACCAGCTCAACCTGATTGCATATAGACTGGTCTCTAAACATCAATTCTTTGAACACTCCCTACCTCTTACAGAACTCAAGGAGCTTGCCACTTTAGGACCTGATAGGAGGCAAGTAACTAATTGCTTCACACCCGTAACTTCAGGACTTTCCCCGGCAATCCCGGGATTATGGGGGCATGACTCAGAGAAGGTTACATGCTTAGAACTTGACCCTAATGTTTATCTTTCCCCAAATTTAGGGTCAAGAGCCATCTCATCAATGAAGGAAAAATCTTCAAATCTAATGGTGGTAGAAAGATTATGGCTAAATACATATAGAGCAATAGCGGTTAGGCTTACTGAACGCGCACTCTCCAATGTTTGGTGGCCTGTACTTATAAAGAAGTCGGAGAGAGAGCTCTACGAAAAGGCTTTAGCTCTGTGGCTGAATAGTAGCTTAGGATTGCTTTTACTACTAATAGCTAGGCAAGAAACTAGAGGACCTTGGATAGCATACAAAAAAGAGAACTTGCTGTCTACTCTGGTCTTGGACCTAAGGAAACTACCCCACGACTCAATATCCGAGTTGTCAGACTACTTTGACAAAGTTGCTCATGAATCGCTTTTACCCTTTTCTAAAATCGGCGAAGATGCAGTACGAGCCCAGATAGACGACCAGATAGCCGAGGTGCTGGGGATTCCTTCGGAGAAGCTCAAAGAAGTGCGACAGCTTTTGCAGCAGGAGCCGATTTTGACGCTTGAGCCCTTGCGCTATCAGCGGGCTTAGTTTATCGCACAAGCTGGAACCGTTCCCCCAAATAGACCTTTCGTACTTGTGGGTCCGCGGCTAACTCTTCAGCGGTGCCTTCTTTTAGGATTCGCCCCTCATAGAGGAGGTAGGCTCGCTGGGTGATACCGAGTGTTTCATGCACATTATGGTCTGTGATGAGAACCCCAATGCCCTGTTTAGCGAGCCTTACTACGAGGGATTGAATCTCTTCTACGGCTATGGGGTCTATACCTGCGAAGGGTTCATCTAAGAGTAAATACTGGGGTTCAGCGGCTAAGGCTCTTGCGATTTCCGTGCGTCTTCTCTCTCCGCCTGAGAGCTGCTGTCCTAAGGATTTGCGCACGTGAAGGAGGCTAAATTCGGTAAGGAGCTCCTCTATTCTCTCCTGAATAGCCTTTCGGCTTCTTTTGCCTCGCAGTTCTAAGATGGTGCGTAGATTATCCTCTACACTCATGCGCCGGAAAACAGAGGGCTCCTGGGGTAGATACCCTATGCCTTTCTGGGCACGCTTATACATGGGAAGGGGTGTAATGCGCTCCTCTCCTAAGAAGATTTCGCCTTCATCCGGCTTGATGAATCCCACAATCATGTAGAAAGTCGTAGTCTTGCCTGCTCCGTTTGGACCTAATAGCCCTACGATTTCGCCTGGCTGTAGATGGAGGGAGACCCCATCCACTACTTTTCGCCTGCCATAGACCTTAAGAAGCCCTTCGGCTCTTAGCTGCATAGCCCAAAGGTAGGATATGCTATTAGGCTCTTGGAAAGTTTCAGCTGAGCTTCCTCTCTCCTACTCGGAGGAGGTTGTCCGGAGGAGAGTTTTTCAAGCTTTTCACAGAGCTCACCATCTCTGTGAGCTTGTCGTACAATTCCTGTACATTGATTTTTTCTGTAGCAGAGATAAAAACGGTAGGATAGGGGATTTGGGCGCGCCAGCTTTCTTCTAAGAGCTCTCTTTGGGCAGGTGTAAGCTTGTCTATTTTATTCATTACTATAAGGATGGGTATATCTGCGGCGCCTATTTTCTCCAAGGTGCGTTCTACTATGCGCAACTGCTCCATATAGCCTGGCTTACTTGCATCCATCACGAAGAGGAGGAGGTCTGCTTCGCGTACCTCGGCTAAGGTGGTATGAAAAGCCTCTAAGAGTTTAGGGGGTAGCTTTCGGATAAAGCCGACAGTATCTGAAAGAAGAAAAGGGTGTCCATTCAATGTAACCTTTCTCGTGGTGGTATCTAAGGTGGCGAAGAGCCTATCTGCTACTAATACGGAGGATTTACTTATGAGGCGCATGAGGGTGGACTTGCCGACATTCGTATAGCCTACAAGGGCTACACGGGGCAAGGTTTCCCTTCCGCTTCGGCGAATCTCTGCTTGCTGCTGAAATTCTTTTAGTTTTTCTCGGAGTTTGGTGATTTGTTTGCGGATTTTGCGGCGGTCTGCCTCTAACTGCTGCTCGCCCCCTCCACCTCTCAACCCGATACCTCCTCGCTCCCGAGAGAGGTGGGTCCATTGGTGGGTCAGGCGAGGTAATTCGTATTCCAGTCTTGCTAGTTCTACTTGAGCTTTGGCTTGTGCTGTCCGTGCATTATGCGCAAATATCTCCAGAATAAGCCCCTCTCTATCCGTTACAGGTTTGCTCCAGATATTCTCTAAATTCCTGACCTGTACAGCTGAGAGCTCCGCATCTACTAAGACAAAGTCTATTTCTTTCTTGTGCTCTTCTATGCGCTTCTTTATTTCTTCTACGCGTCCTTTTGTGAGGAAGGTGGCGGGGTCAGGGCGGCGCCAGCTATAGCTATGCGCTTCAAATACTTTATACCCAGCACTATGCACTAAAAAAAGAAGCTCTTCCATGTACTCCTCACTTTGCTCAGGACTTTCTCCTGCTTCCTCTACGCGTATTACAAGGGCGTTTAACGAAGTATTGTGAAAAGGTGAAATAGCATTAATGTTTTCTTTCATTCAGAGAGAAAGGAATAAGCCCGAATCTTTCCCTGGTCTATTACAAAGAGGCGCTTATCTATGGGGTCAATTTCATACTGGGGGGATTGAAAGGCTTTTAGGGCACCTAAGCTCTTCTGGAAAGTTACTGTGCATTTCTCTCTATCTATTCCGTAAAGTGTGACGTTATTTCCCTCCATCCCTACGAAGAAGCCGAGCTGCTCCATCTCTTTCATTTTTGCTTGCCTTCGCCGGACAAGGCTCTGCCATGCAGCATCTGCAAGCGAGTTAGAGGCAGCAGCTAACATAGCATAACCAACTGCTTTGAGAGACTTTTTGAGGGAAGTGGCGGTGGGGAAGCGATTCCATTCTTGCTGAGGGTCATAATCAAGCGTCTGGAGGGCTTTGTAGGTAAAAAAAGCCGAGCCTACATACCCTGCAAAGGATA
>JANXCJ010000159.1 GCA_025060275.1 Bacteroidia bacterium
CTTTAGGCACAGGGCTTATTCGGGAGATTCGTAAAAGGGTAGGTTTTTTAGAGCAGGTAGGACTGAGCTATCTTTCTCTTTTTCGTCCGATGTATACCCTCTCTGGGGGCGAAGGGCAGCGTGTGCGTCTTGCTGCGCAATTAGGAGTAGGACTTACTGAGGTACTGTATATCCTGGATGAGCCCAGTATTGGGCTTCACCCCCGCGATAATAAGTTTCTTCTCAAGGCACTTAGAGGATTATGTCAGCAGGGGAATACTCTTATCGTCATAGAGCATGATGAAGAAACTATGCGTGCTGCAGACTGGCTGGTGGAGGTGGGTCCTGTAGGAGGCAAGAAGGGAGGATACTTAATTGCTCAAGGCCCGTATGAAACTTTTGTCCAACATGATACGCCTACATCGGCCTTTTTATCGGGTAAGAAGAGTATACCCACATGCATACCTCGTCAGCCCGGAGAGCAGCGAATCGTACTGAGAGGGGCACGGGGGCATAACCTAAAGAATATATCGGTGAGTTTCCCTTTGGGGAGCCTCATCGTTATAGCTGGTGTAAGTGGCTCAGGAAAAAGTACTCTGATTTTAGAAACGCTCTATCCAGCTCTCTTACGGGCTCATGGGGTGACCTCTGTGCCGGTTCTGCCTTATGACGAAATTGAGGGAGCAAAAAACATAAATAAGGTTATCCTTGTGGATCAGTATCCCATAGGTCGCACCCCCCGGAGTAATCCTGCCACTTATACAGGTGTAATGGATGAAATTCGGAAATGGTATGCCTCCCTCCCTTTAGCACGGGCTCGGGGGTATAAGCCAGGAAGATTTTCATTTAATGTAAAGAACGCAGGGCGTTGCGAAAACTGCCAAGGGGCTGGCGTTCAGACCGTGGAAATGGGATTTCTCCCGCCTGTTTATGTAACTTGTACTGTGTGTCATGGGCAGCGATATAATGCTGAAACGCTTGAGGTTAGATATAAAGGCAAAAATATCAGCGATATATTGAAAATGACAATCAGTGAAGCAAAAGAATTTTTTGACTTTCACCCGAAGATTTTACGATATCTCTCTATAATGGAGGAGATTGGGTTAGGCTACCTTACCTTAGGTCAGCCTTCTCCCACCCTCTCTGGCGGAGAGGCCCAACGCATCAAGCTGGCGGAGCAGTTAGCCCGCCCCGACACGCAGAAGACCCTTTACATACTAGATGAACCTACCACGGGCCTTCACATGGAAGATATACTGAAGCTCCTGAACGCGCTGCACCGCTTAGTGGACAGAGGTAATACGGTGATTGTGATAGAGCACAATCTGGATGTTATCCGACAAGCAGACTGGATAATAGAGCTTGGACCTGAAGGAGGAGCGGGAGGGGGTTACTTGATTGCAGAAGGACCTCCCACGGTAATAGCCTCCCAACGAACTCCTACAGGCGAGGCCCTAAGGGAGTGTTTGGATAGAATAGCTATCCCTAACTAAGCCGCCTCGTAGATTTCTGGAGTGTGAGATAGTTCATTTTTGAAGTGCTCTTAGATAGACTTAGATAGCTGATGATTTTGTTGAGGATTCAGTGCTGTATCGTCTTGCTCGCAAGCAACTAATAAAGGCTCCTATAGAAGAAGTATGGGAGTTTTTTTCTCGTCCTGAGAATCTCAAACTCATCACTCCGTCGTACTTAGGCTTTGAGATTCTTTCCGAGGTACCGCCTGTGATGGAAGCCGGAATCATTATTGAGTACAAGGTACGCCCTCTTTTCGGGATACCTCTCAGGTGGGTTACTGAGATTACGCATCTGCGAGGCCCTCAGCACGGAAAGCCGCCCTACTTCTTCGTAGATGAGCAGCGCTTTGGTCCTTATGTTTTTTGGCACCATAGACACGAATTCCACCCGACTGAGAAAGGTGTGATGATGATAGACTTAGTGCATTACAAACTTCCAGGAGGCATTATACTGGGCGGCATTGTACATAGTCTCATTGTGAGAGCTAAATTGGAAGGTATTTTTGAATACAGAGAGCACTGCATTGAAAAGATTTTTGGCTAAAGCGCATACATACAAAATGGAAAAGTTAGGCGCTCTGATAACCGAGATAAAAATGTCAGCCTGCTGCTCTAAGAGGTTGGAGGTAGCGCTCTACCCAAGCGGCATCTACTTCTATGGTACTTCCTTTTGGGCGTTCAAATAGGATTTCTTCTAACACGGTTTCTAAAAGGCTGCGTAGAGCCCTTGCACCCGTTCCTATCTTTACAGCCTCCTGAGCAAGCTTTCTAAGTGCCTCCTCTGTGAAGTTGAGCTGAATATTATCCCATGCTAAGAGCTGCTGATACTGTTTGATAAGAGCATTACGAGGTTCTTTTAGGATGCGTAGAAGAGCTTCTTCAGTAAGAGGTTCCATGACGGCTATTACAGGCAGGCGCCCTATGAACTCTGGGATTAGCCCAAACTTTCGTAAGTCTTCTGGTTGTACATAGCCATAGAAGGAATCGCTCCTATGCTCCTCTCTTTTCTCTCGCTTAAAGCCTATGATCTGGTGAGAAAGTCTTCTTGCGATAATCTTATCTAAGCCTTCAAAAGCGCCTCCACAGATAAATAGGATGTTTTCTGTATTTACTGGGATGAAGCTTTGTTCAGGGTGTTTGCGTCCGCCCTTAGGCGGCACATTGGCAATAGTACCCTCTAAGAGCTTGAGGAGAGCTTGCTGGACGCCTTCCCCCCCGACATCCCGAGTTATAGAAGGATTTTCTGATTTTCTCGCTATCTTATCAATTTCATCAATATAAACTATGCCTATCTGCGCTAATTCTACATTGTAGTCTGCAGCTTGTAGGAGCCGTACAAGAACATTCTCTACATCTTCTCCCACATAGCCTGCCTCTGTAAGGGTAGTAGCATCGGCAATAGCGAAAGGCACTTTGAGGAGCTCAGCTATGGTGCGCGCCAGCAAGGTTTTGCCTGTGCCTGTGGGACCGATTAGGAGCACATTGCTCTTCTCTACGCGGGTAGCGGGTTTTTTATCTTTTTCTGCTATAAAGGCTGCTATACGGCGGTAATGATTATATACAGCTATAGCTATCTTGCGCTTAGCTGACTCTTGACCCACGATGTACTCATCTAGGTAGGCTTTGATTTCACCGGGTGAAGTTTGGGGCATCTCCCAATTCTTGAGGCGAGAAGCAGGGCGCCACTCTCTCTGAGCTATTTCGTGGATATGGGCCACACACTCTAAGCAAATGTGGGCTCGTTTGAGAGGGGACTCTACTAAGGGTGCCTGGGTGGATAGGCGTCCACAAAAATCACACTTAGGAACTCTGTCTTCTTGTGCCATTGCGAAGGTCTGCTGGCTTAGTGGGGCGAAGCACCTCATCCACTAATCCGTATGCTTGTGCTTCGTCTGCGCGCATCCAGTAGTCTCGATCTGAGTCTTTCCAGATTTTTTCATAGGGCTGCCCAGTGTGAAAAGCTAAAATCTCATAAAGTTCACGCTTGATTTTCTGAATTTCAGCATGCACGATTTCTATGTCGGATGCTTGTCCTTGCACTCCTCCCAAAGGCTGATGAATCATTATCCTGGCATGCGGCAGAGCAGCTCGTTTAGATTGTGCGCCTGCTGCTAACAAGATAGCTGCCATAGAGGCTGCCATCCCTATGCATATTGTATTTACGTCAGGACGCACATACTGCATCACATCATAAATGCTTAGCCCGTCATACACAGAACCCCCCGGGGAGTTTATGTAAATAAAAATGTCCCGTTTAGGATCAGCTGACTCTAAGAATAGTAGCTGGGCATTCACAATATTTGCTATCTGGCTATCAATTGGGTATCCTAAAAAGATAATCCGATCCATCATGAGCCGAGAGAAAACATCCATTACAGCGATATTGAGCTGCCTTTCTTCTAT
>JANXCJ010000015.1 GCA_025060275.1 Bacteroidia bacterium
ACCTCAAAACGGAGACCCGTTATTTTCTCGTCCCATGCTGATTGTGGGGGTTTTCTCGTGCCCTCAGCTAAGGTATCCCATTCTCCTCCGCTTTTTAGGTAGATATGCTGAACTTTATAGATCACATGTCCTGTGCGAGCAAAAAGAGCTAAGAAGACAGGTAAAAGTCCCCGTACTTTCCCATGCGCAAGTTGAACTTGCATGTCTTTTGTCTTGAAGAATGTAAGCCTAAGTAAATCTTGGAGGGTAGCATAAGTTCCCTGAAGGTTATGTACGATTTCGGTAGGATGAAGAAGGCGTAAGAAGTGAGGGTCTCCTTCTTGTTCTAACCCAAAAAATATGTATCGGCTTCCATGAGGATAGGTGTAATAAATTGAAGGCCAATCTGCTCCACTGAAGGGATAGAAAACATTCCCTTTCCATTCATGGTAAGGCTGTAGCTCACGCGAAGCCCATACTTTTAGGGAGTCGTAAAGTGTATTTTTCCGATTCTCCCATAGATAATTGACCCGCTTGGTGTAGTTGAGCCATGCAGTATCGTAGAAGATTTCTTTCCAGTATAGGGTGTCCATGGGGCGGAGCCCTCCTAATACCCTTGCTAAGTCAGTCCAGTAAGGATGGGGCTGAGGTTTAGGTATAATCTTGAGAGTGTCTGCTTGTGAAAGAGAAGAGGGGATGGTTTTGCTATCTGCATCAGCGGGAGGCTGACAAGCACATAGAAGGAAAGTAATGGTGTGGAAGACTTTTCTCATCGTTTTAGCCAAAGGTAAGAAGTCCCCACGGCTAAAAGAGTAAGCATACCTGCTCCACTTTCCCATGGTCGTTCCCAGAGGTTGTTAGTTACCATCCAGGCTGTTAGTATCAGAAATAGGATTCCTAATACCCAGGGTAGTTTTTTATTCCTTCCATGACGCAGGAAAAGTCCCATTACTGTAAGTCCTGCTGAGAGAGAGAGTGTGAAGCCGATGTAATTCATTATGGCGTCAAAGGCAGCTAAGAAAAGAAATAGAGTTGCTAAAGAAGCCACAAGGATGATAGCTGGCAGAGGTCCCCCCCACCGATTGCGTTTAGCCAAGACGCGTAACTGAGGATAATCTTCCCCCATCACGCTCAGGACTCGGGGGGCTATCATGAGCATCGCACTCACTGAGGAGACCATTGTCAGACTCACTCCCCACCCAAATATTATATTACCCTTTTCTCCCCATAATTTTGAAGCTAATAGCTTGCCTACTGCTATCTGACCTGCAAGCTCCTTCGCGGGTATGTAGCGTAGAAGTACATAGTTGAAAGCCAAGTACATCGTCATTACGATGAGGGTGCCACTGAGGATGGCGCGGGGCACTACGTGGGCGGCTTTAGGTATCTCGCTCATAATGTAGGCTGCTGCATTCCAGCCAGAATAAGCAAAGGAGATAAATATAAGTGAAACAGCTGCCGTCCTGAGAGTTTTCCCTGAAATAGGGGGGAATGTGAGCTCCTGCGCATCAGAAGGAGCAGAGATAATAGCCCCCACAATAAGCGTCAGCAAAAGGGAAATCTTAATAAGCACAAAAAAATTCTGAATCTGTGCCCCTCGGCTAAGACCTAAACTGTGAACACCTGCTAAAACCCCTATAAGTCCTACGCCTAATATTTTCCGTTCAAATTCTGTAAGGCTCAAGGGAATGTAAGCACTAAATGCGTAGGCAGAAGCCGCTATGGGTGCAGCAAAGCCCGCTACTAAAGACACAAGACCTGCTAAATATCCTACAGCAGGATGATACAATACGCTCAGAAAATGATACTCTCCTCCCGAACGAGGATGACGTTTAGCAAGCTCGGCATAGGCTTTCGCTCCACCTAAAGCGGCTATGCCTCCCAAACCCCATAATAGGAGTACGCCCAGCCCTTCAGGAGTCTCTCTCACGATAAATCCAGTGGTGGTGTATATCCCTGTTCCCACCATATTTGCTATGACGAGAAAGGTGGCAGACAACCATCCAAATCGTGAACTATGCACTTCGCAAAAATAGAAGGATACAGCCCATAATCTCAGCCAGCCAGAGCCTCTTGCTTCCTCTCTCTGCTGCACTTTAGAGCTTAAGTAGAAGGCTTCTTGTGAGGGGACCAATCTATCTATCGTTTGTTTGGTAGATTTCTTTATACCTTTGCAGGGATATGATACTGCGCGTAGACAGACTTCAGATTGAGTTACCGATGCCGAGTGAGCCTGATCCGGCTGCTGCAGCAGCTGTACAAGAACTTTTGGGCGGGCGTTTCGGCGAGATGAGTACACTGATGAACTACACCTATCAATCCTTCAACCTGCGGGGGCGCGACAAAGTGAGGCCCTTCTATGATCTCATTGCAAATATTGCTGCAGAGGAGTATGGGCATATTGAGCTGGTTTCGGCTGTGATTAATGGACTCCTCACGGGAGCGCCACAGAAAGATGATCCCCGCGAAACGCCTCTAAAAAATCTCAAGGACAGCGCAGGATTACGCCACCATTATATTAATAGCGGCCTCGGTGCTCTACCTGTTAATGCCTTGGGACAAGGGTGGAATGGAGAGTATGTCTTCAATTCAGGAGACCTCGTATTAGACTTGCTGCATAACTTTTTTCTGGAAAATGGGGCTAGAATGGCAAAAATTAGGGTGTACGAGATGACCGACCACCCCATTGCTCGGCAAATGTTAGGATACCTTTTCGTGCGGGGAGGTGTACATGCCCTTGCCTATGCGAAGGCTCTGGAAGCCCTTACTGGTGTGGATGTCAAAAAAATGCTACCTATTCCTCGCATACCTGATAGTGAGTTTAAGGAATCTAAACCATTCATAGAGAGAGGCTTTCATCGTCGGTTATACCGCTTTAGCTTGGAAGACTTCAAGGACATAACAGCTATCTGGAATGGTGAGCACCCCGCAGATGGAAAGCCACTGGAAGTTATAGAGGGTCTCCCTGAACATGCAGGAGGGGCCCCTAATCCCCCTGAAGAGCCTGCCGTTTTTGCACCTGGTTATAACATAGAGGAACTTCGCGAAATAGCCCAGTGGCTCCTGAAAAAGAGCCGATAGGACACATTCTAACTAAGTTCTCTGCTTTCTATGCCCCTTTTCTTTTAAGAGGTAAGGCCTAAGACCTCCGGTTTATCATTGTCCAACTATGCTTCTCTCACTGCTCAAAGTGGATACAAATCCTTCGTGGGGTACGTACTGCTGAGTTCTAACCGTAATTACACTGGAATAGAGAGTATGTCGCAGAGAGGAAATAACTAATCCAGCCTTGAGACGCCACTTGTAATGGTCTAAAAGTGATGCTCATAGGTCCCTCCTTGGGACCTATAGTTCAGTTAGGCGAGGTTCAGTTGTAAGTAGCTTTCACAGAATCAGCAAACAGCACCTCTCTTCTTTCTGAACTGGTGCGGGTTGAGGCTCTATGAGTCTAATCTAAGCCTCTTCCAAGGGCCTTGTGCATTCAACCTGAGATAGCTTCCTTAGTGGAAGGTAAGATAGCGATATACTCCCTGACGAGCAGAAAAAACCTCATGAAAGAAAATTTAGTCCTCTTGGGGAGCATGTTCTGATACTGAATGGGCTTAGCAGTGATTTAGAAGTTTTTGATAGAGTTCAGCATACTTGCTTATGCCTACGGGCAGGGCGAGGAGAGGCTCGCTTGTCCTGCGGGGAGCATCCCCTAATGCTTCCTTGGATTCAAGTACGAGGTCTATTACGCGTGCATATTCCTCCTCCGAAAAGCGCTCACATATGTATAGGCCTTTTACTTTCTGCGCTAGGGTACGGTTGTCTCCTACATCTACCTGCGCAATTACGGGAATATTCATAGCGAGAAGTTCGGCAATTCGGGTAGGAAAAGTGCCATGCCTACTAAACCCAGGGCGATAAAAGATGATGGAAGCATCTAGGCGCTTGAGCCAAATAGGTAGTTCTGGACGACTAATGAAACGCATGCGTAGTCTCTCAACAGGTATGCCCAGCTGATGAGCGATAGGGTATATTTCCGTCGGCTTCGCAGGGGTGTAAAAAATCATGTAGCTATCAGGTCTTTTTCTCAGAAGTACCCTGAAGAGTGTAAGCATTTCTCGTAGCTCATACAGAGGTCCTATTGAGCCCACATACCCTAAGGCATAAGCCTCTGAGGGAATATCCAAGATACTATTTATAGAGCTGAGGTTCTGAGGTTCTGGCTTAAATAAGTCATAGTCTGCTACACAGGGGATGATAGTAATTTTTTCAGCGGGAACGCCCCAGTCCAATAGTATTTTATGTGCTGCTTCTGTGAGCACTACGATAGCCGTGGCAGCTTCAAGCATAATCTTCTCTCGTTTTTTCCAGAGGCTATAAAGCCAGTAGTAAAAGGGGTTTTTAGTATTCCACTTATTCATCTCTTTACGTTCATCTGCCCAGAAGCCCCGCATATCAAATATCCAAGGGATTTTCCACCGACGGCTAAGAAGGTGAGCTACCCAACCCGCTACATAACTGCGTGCATGAAAAATGCTGAACTGATTAGGTGAAAGGTGGTATCGGGCAGCTATATGAAACCGATAGTTATCATACACTTTGGCTAAGATGGGGGGAGTTCTAGTGAAAGAAAGCGGTATCCATTCAATTCCCTTTCTTCTGAGTTCTTCTCGGAGGGTAGCGCCTGCATGTTTCCATCTTTCTTGCTTCTCAAAGCTCAGTACGGAGAAAGAAATTCCTAGCGTGTCATTAAGTCCGTAGAGGTAAGGAAGGATTTGAGACTGACCCAAGGGGTCTAATAACCCATCATACGTGAAGTAAGCTGCCTTCACAAAGCAAAACTATCTCTTCAGTAGTTTCGTTGTTAGTCTTCTGGATGATAAAGGGAAAGATAGAAACAGGGCTTCTTGCTTTTTTAGGTTGAAAATCCTTATGTAACTTTGTAGCACTATGAAAAGCCATAGACAAAACTTAGTTATCATAGCCCTATTCCTGGGGCTTTATGTGTTAGGATGTAAGAAGAAAGAGAAGGATGAAACGCATGATCATACTCATGCTCAGACGCCTTCTGCTCCTCAGATGGTGTGGGTTTCTCTGGGGCACGGGCATGATGCGCAAGATCGCTACCATGTAGATTTATATGGGGAACTTCCAAGCGGATACACCACTTTCACAGAGGGATATTATCGCTTCAGGGTGAAAATTATGCGGGGAAACACTCTTTACGGGGGTAGCGATGTAAGGTTTCTGCCCATGATGTACATGCGTACGCATAATCACACCTGTCCTGTGGAGCAGCCTTCGGGTCCTCAGTCGGATGGGTTTTATTATGGAGCTGCCTTTTTCATGATGCCCACTATGCAGGATGAGCCCTGGAAACTTATTGTGTATATTGGCGCAGATAGCGTTGTATTCCCGATCCAAGTCAATCCCCATCCCAAAGGCTGGGTGCGCCGAGGCGTAACTTTCGGTAATCCCAATAATCCTCGCTACATGTATGAGATGAAACTACCCGTAGCTGCTCAGGGTTCTCAGAATGTTACCTTTTATGTGTATTACCGAAATATGTCCATCCCTGGAACGGACCCACAGGCGTATCCCCCGGCTACCCAATTTTCTCGTATTAGGGTAGAGACATGGATGCCAAGCATGGGCCATGGTTCTCCAGGCTCTGAAGATGCTCTACCTGTCTCCAATAAGCCGGGAGTATATGCAGGCAAGGCAGGCTTCAACATGCGAGGGGACTGGCGCATTTATGCCACATTTATAGATGCTGGTGGGAATGTTGTCGGGCGGGATAGTTTTGACTTGAACTTCTAAGAGAGTCGTCTTCATAGTAGTAGGCTCTCTGAGCTGAGGGGTATCTCAGCTCAGAGAGCTTGTTCTTTTATTTTTGTCGTCGTGCGTATTCTGTGGAGCTGGCTAAACGAGCTAGTAGAAATCTCTGAGTCACCAGAAGCCGTAGCTGAACGCCTAACGGAAGCAGGGCTGGAAGTAGAGGAAATCCAGCTTTACCGCCGATTAGCAGAGCCTCTCAAGGAGATTGTAGTAGGGGAAGTTATACAAGTAGAAAGGCATCCTTCTGCGGATCGTTTGTGGGTTTGTAGAGTGCGGATTGTATCTGAAAAAGAGCTACAGATAGTTACCGCAGCTTCCAATCTTTATCGGGGTGCTAAGGTACCTGTAGCCTTGCCGGGTAATAAGGTGAAACTGGAAGGGAGATGGACACCTATCCAGCCTCGTACTTTCCGGGGCATCCTATCGGAGGGGATGTTATGCTCTGAGGCAGAATTAGGATTAGGAAATCACGGAGAGGATATATTTCTTCTACCAGCTGAGACAAAGACGGGCATTTCCCTAGTAGAGGTTTTGGAAGATTTTTCAGATACCGTGTTGGAGGTTAGTGTTACTCCCAATCGGGGAGATGCCCTAAGCCATTTGGGAATTGCTCGCGATTATGCAGCCCTGACGGGTGCTAAGTTATCTTTACCTTCCCTAAATTTTGAGGAGGGGGCAATACCTTTTCCTTTTTTCTTTGATGTGCCTTTGGCAGAAGCTGTGCCCCGATATGGAGGATTGTATATCACAAACCTAAAAGAGGGGCCTAGAAATACTCCTGCGTGGATACGCCATCGGTTGGAGGCGGTAGGTATGCGACCTATACATCCTGTTGTAGATATCACGAATTATGTTCTCGTAGGGTTTGGTCAGCCTCTTCATGCCTTTGATGCAGATCGTATTGAAGGAAATAAGCTCACTATTGTGCCGCTTAGCGAGAGGCAGGTAATGACAAGTCTGCAAGGGGAGGAGTTGATGTTACAGCCGGGAGATATTGTGATAGCGGATGCAGGCGGGCCTGCCTGCTTAGGAGGGGTCATAGGGGGAAAGAGAACTGCCGTAACTCCCATGACTTCTTCTGTATTTTTGGAGTCTGCTTATTTCGCCCCTCCCTACATAAGGCGAACGGCGAGACGACTGGGAATCCATACTGAGAGTGCTTATCGCTTCATGCGAGGTACTGACCCTAACCGAGTGCCATGGGCTGCTCTATATGCTGCGTCTCTTATTCAGTCTATTTACCCTTTGGCGAAGTTTTCTTCATATACGGAGTTTCATAGTCCGCCTCATACGGCACCCTATCGTTTCACTCTTTCCCTGTCCTCTCTCAATCGCATTATAGGGCTCAAGCTATCTACAGATGAGGTACTAAGTACATTAGAGAAACTGGAAATTAGGGTAAACTCTCAGGGACCAGATAGCTGGGAGGTGGAAGTGCCTCGCTATCGCTTAGATGTTACAAGGGAGGTAGATATAGCTGAGGAGCTTCTTCGTATAAATGGCTGGGAGACCTTGCCTCTCCCTTCCTCTCAACCTACATGTCCCTATACTACGCCCACAGTAGTGGAGGCCGTATATGAGTTTCGCGAGGCAGTATCAGAATTCCTAACGGGAATGGGACTATGGGAAATTCGGACAAACTCTTTGGTAGGCTCTAAACACTTCTTTCCTGAAATGGAAGTATCCCCTGTATGTCTAGCTAATCCTTTATATGAAGAGGTAGCTTTTCTGCGTCCTAATCTGGCAGGGTCTGGCTTAGAAGTGATAGTCCATAATCGTAATCATGGCGCAAGGGGCTTCTGGGCTTATGAGTGGGGGAAAGTGTATTATCAGGGAGGAGAGGAAAGCCGGTTAGGTTTATGGGGCTGGGGACGCCCACCCCAAGTGATGATTGGAAAGGAAGTACCCTCCGCTTTGCACGTCTTGATCGCCCTGGTAAGGGGACTATGGACTCGCTTAGGCTTGTCCATTCAAGAGACACCTCTGAAGAGTTCATATCAGGGCTGGCGGGAGGGGTTTTTAATACACTTGGGAGGTGAGAAGCTGGGTGCAGTAGGAACTCTGAGAGAGGACTTTGTTAGGCGTTTTGGATTAGGAGGGGAAGAGATAGTCTATGCTGAAATTAGCCTGTCCCCCATAGAAAGAAAACTATTCTCTAAACCTACCTTTCGGGGAATCTCGTATCAACCTATTGTAGTAAAAGACTTGAGCATCTTTGTGCCTTCTAACTACTCATATAGTGAGATAATAGAAGCTCTTTGTGGCCTATCCTGTCCCTACCTAATAGGAATAGAGCCCTTTGATTACTATATAGATGAAGGGGGTAGGCGTAGTTACGGGCTTCGTTTTTACCTACAGGGCGATCACACTCTTACAGAGGAGGAGATTCATGGTTTTCTCCGTGACTCCATAAAACTCTTAGAAGGGCTGGGGGTTAAAGTGAGGAAATCAGACATGTTTTAGTCAAGAGGCGAGGAGAGGCTCTTGGCCTTCCAGGTTTTTTAGGTACTTCTGACGACGTCGGGTTGCACCTGGGTGGGCGAGAAGTTTAGCCAACCCCTGTAGCTCGGGGAAAAGAGATAGGAACTTAGCTGCTATTGCCTTGTGAAGGGGAAGCAAAATTTCACGACGGCGAGTGCGTATAGCTTTCCATATGCTTTTTGCGACTACTGCGGGTTCTAAAAGTCCTCCCATTGCAAGTGTATATAAACTCTCTGGCTTAGGAAGTTCGTTTAGTATAAGTGAGGTTCGCACAGGGCCTGGACATACGACTGAAACCGCCACGCCGTAGGGGCGCAGTTCCGCATCTAAGGCTAAACTAAGTCCCCTCACGGCAAACTTGGTAGCTGTATAAGCGGTGATGCCCGGTATAGGGGCTACTCCTGCAAGAGATGCTACATTGATGATATGCCCTTTCCCTCTTTCTGCAAATATCCGTCCAAAAGTTTGAGCACCATAGGCGATGCCGTTAAGATTTATCTTGACATGCCATTCCCACTCTTCTGGAGATTGCTTAATGAAAGTTCCTGCCCGCATTACACCTGCTAATTGAATAAGTATATCTGGGTCAGTGTATCGGTTGGCTATCCCTTGCCAGGCTTGCGGGTCCGTAACGTCTAACACCTCTCTAACGCTCCCTGAGGGTAAATCTGGAAAAGCCGCTTTCAAGGAAATCTCACATTTGTCTGTGAGTATGAGATCGAAGCCCTTTTTCCAGAGTAAGAGAGCCGTGGCGCGTCCTATGCCACCTGCTGCACCTGTGAGGAGTGCCTTAGGCACGGGTTGGAGTCGGACTGAGGGGGTATCTCTTTACGAGTTTGTCCAATTTCCTATAGTATTCATGCCAATCTACCTCCCAGAGATGGCGGGGACTAGAATGATATCGTTTTTGGTGTTTTCTCCAGTATTCTTGATTTACCTGAGGAGCATCTGAGGGAAGTTTGTAGGTACCTGTTATGTAGCGGGCTGCCAGGGCAGCTTGTTTCTCTGAGAGGTTCCATAGACATCCATTAGGCTGGATAAGCCCCAAGAAAATCAGGGAAGGTTCATCTAAAGAGAAAATATGAAGGTAGAGTCGCTGAGGTGTATTTGTCTTGGGAACAAGGTGAGGAGGAAGGTAGGGAAAATCTATCTCATATCCTGTGGCCCAGATGAGCGTATCATATTCCCCGTAGCTACCATCTGTAAAATACACTCTCTTGTCTTCCAGATGTTGAATGTCATTGCGAATGCGGACTTTACCGTGTCTTAGATGGTAGAGTAATTCGCTATTTACTAGCGGATGCGTATAAAATAGAGGTTCGCGCGGTTTAGGCATCCCATAACGGTGCATAGGTCCTTGAAGAAGCCATAGGCTTAGCTCTGCTAAAGGGCGTTGTAAAGGACGGGGTAGGGGAGCTATAAGCTTTTTATACAAGAGGTCTGTGGGATAACCTAAAAAACCGAACTTGGGAAGGATGTAATAGCCTCTTCTGAGAGAGAGTTCTACGCTTTTAGCTACGCGCACAGCGTCAGCGGCAATATCTGCTGCAGAATTTCCTCCTCCTACAATGAGTATTCGTTTGTTTATCAACTGTATAGGGTCCCTGTAGGCATGAGAATGAAAAATTTCACCCTCAAACTTACCGGGGTAGGAAGGTATGTAGGGCTTCCAGTGATGTCCTGAAGCAGCTATGAGATAGCGAGCTTCTAAGGTATCTCCCGAAGCTGTGTGTATTACCCATCTATCTGAGACTCGCTTGGTTTCTTTGACTTCTGTATGGAAGCGGATAAGGGAGAGTAGCCCGAAGTGTTCTGCATATCTCCTAAGGTATTCTTTGACAAGAGTATGGGGGAGGTAATCGGGCCACTCTTTGGGGAAAGGAAAATCTTCCATACCAGAACAGGCCTTTGAGGTAATAGTAACTAGTGTGCGGTAGGCTGCAGAGTGTCCGTTTGGAGTTTCTTCATAGAGCCATACCCCTCCTACATCATGGCGCTTTTCTAAGGCTATTACTTTTAGATTAGCTTCTCTAAAACGGCGCAGCGCCGCCAAGCCCGAAGGACCGGCTCCTACAACTACCGCATCTAGTAGGCTCATTTAGTATCCTACCGATCCCGCACTTACTGGTGCACTGCCTCCCACGCCAAATCCGCTTGCATTTACCACTGTGGATTTCAGGTGGAGGATAGTACGACCATTGAGAGGATCATTCGTCTCTACGGTGATAGTTTTGTGCTGTGGACCAGAGCGCCCTCTCGAATCAAAGCGTGCGAGAATTTCCGTGGCTTGCCCTGGCTTGAGTACTTTTTCAGCAGGTTCTACGGCTGTACATCCACAGGAAGCCTTGACACTTTCAATTATCAAGTCCCCCTTGCCCTCATTGCGGACTACAAAGCGGTATTCTACGGTTTGCCCTTCCAGTACCTCTCCGCCATCAAACTCTGTTACAGGAAAGACTGCCTTAGGGGCCTTAGCTAACTCCTCTGGAGAATATACAATCTCAAAGCTGCCGTTTACTACAAGCTGTTTTTCTGCCCCCACAGGGTCAGTAGTTTTTAGTTTTAGAATTTCATAGAATCCACTTTGATGTTTCCATCCCTTAGCTTTTGCAACTTTGCCGTCTAGGGTTACGCTTACTTTGCCTTCTTGTCCTGGCAGGAGGACCTTAGGTGAAAAGGATATTTTGAACATAGGCTTAGGGTCTATTACCTCTATGAATTCCACTGGTGTTTGACCTATATTTTTCACCTCAAATGTGAGTGTGGGAGACTCAGTAGATTTCACACTGCCAAAGGTTTCCCTTCGTTTATTCCAGCCCAAGTTACCATCTACTTCAGTGTATTTATCTGCGGGCTTATCACTGGGCTTGACTACACCTTTGATAGTTAGTATGGTAGGAGTTTCACTAGCATTGTGGTGGACTGTGATAGTTTTTACAAATTGTCCTGGTCTTCCCTTCGTGTCATAGGAGGCTTGTACACTGCCTGTCCCTCCTGGAGGTATTTCTTCTTGAGTCCACTGAGGAGTAGTACACCCACAGGAGGCCTTTACAGAGGTGAGTTTGACGGGCTTGTCTCCAGTATTTTTGAAAGTGAAGGTATAGACGGCAGGGGAGCCTTCAACTACTTCCCCGAAGTCATGTTCAGTTTTGTCAAATGTGATCTGGGCTGTTAGTAAGGAGATGAGAAAAATCCCTATCCATTTTACCTCAAGCACTCGCATAGAACAAAAATACACTTTTTATCTCATACCTCACTTGTACGAATTTGGGTTTGGAATAGTTTGGGAAAATTAGTTTTTGCCTATATTTGCCCCGAAAAGTGCTTCGTATGTGGAGAAAAGTTGGCTACTCTCTGCTATGGCTGGGGTCCAATATGCTTTTTGCGCAAGACCCCCAATTCTCACAATTCTTTGCAAATCAGGTAATTCTTTCTCCGGCTTTTACTGGGATTACCGAGGGTCCGAGGATAGCTCTGGCCTATCGCATGCAGTGGACTGCTATACCGGGGTACTATCGCACCCTTGGTGCAGCCTACGATCAGCCCGTTTTCTTTGGAAGGGTGCGTAATGGATTAGGTATCTCCTTCATGGTGGACCAGGCTGGAGAGGGTAACCTTACAAAGTTGAATGCCCTTCTGAACTATGCCCTTCATATAGAATTGGGCAAATACAGTGCCCTTAGCTTGGGGCTTTCAGGGGGGATTATGCAAGCTAGCATAGATTTTTTCCGTTTGCGTTTTCCTGACCAAATAGACCCTAATGCAGGGTTTGTATTACCTACAAATGAGCGCAACTTCTTCCAAAATCGCATTCATGAAGATGTGAATGCGGGGGCATTATACTATAATAGGTATATCTATGTAGGAGCCACTGTTATGCACATTACTCAGCCACAGCAACGCTTTTATAACGTACCTCTCGCGAATCCCTCGGTGGCAAAGCTGCCTATACGCTCTACATTCTTTGCAGGTGCCCAAATCCCCATAGATAAAAATAGAGAGGGTCGCCAATCCATAGGACCCGCAGTAATGTATCGTATCCAACAGCCTTTTCAGCAATTAGATTTGGGCTTTTATGTGAATTTAGACCCGATTGTTTTAGGGGTATGGTATAGAAATCAGGATGCCATAATTGGCTTAGTAGGATTACAAAAGGGTATCTTTCGCGTAGGTTACTCATACGACTACACAATTTCTACCCTTACGAATCGCATATCTGCGGGGTCTCATGAGGTTTCATTAGTGATGGAATTTGATAAAGAGCGTCGCTTCGGAATGAAACACCGGAGAAAATATCCTTGTCCTAGATTCTAAGAAAAAAACATACTTTTGCGCATGCCTATGGCTAAAAGGTGGATAACTACGGTAGTAGGGGGTGCCCTTGCAAGTTGGCTTCTCACCGCTTGTGGAGGTGGGGGCAATATAGAGGATCCGGGCTCCACGAGTCGTCTTACTGGGCTTAAGTTTGCTCGCAAAAGTGGAGGTGAAGGTTTTTATGTAAAGCGGTACCGAGAAATGCCCCCGGCGCCAGGGCTTGTATTTATTGAAGGGGGTACTTTCCACATGGGAGGAACAGAAAAAGACTTGGATTATGAGCACAACGCTCGAGTAAGGCAGGTCACCGTGGCAAGTTTCTACATGGACGAAACAGAGGTACCGAATGTAGAGTATAAACAGTTCCTCTTCTATGTGCAAAAGGACTCTGGGGACCAAAAAGCTCAGCTCCTCTATCCGGATACGAATGTGTGGTTCCGAGAAATGGCCTATAATGATCCCTATGTACGGTATTACTTCCAACATGAAGGTTATCACATGTACCCTGTAGTAGGTGTAAATTGGCACCAGGCCCGAGAGTTTGCGGCTTGGCGCACTGCCATTGTGAATAAGCAGCTTACCGACCGGGACCCCGAGGCTATTCTTTATCCAGATTATCGTCTGCCTACCGAGGCAGAATGGGAATATGCTGCACGCGCTGGTTATGAGCAACAACTCTATCCCTGGGAAGGACGCAGTCTAAGGGATATGAAAGGACGCTTTCGGCTGAACTTCAAACGGGGCCGAGGTGACTATGCAGGACGCTCCAATAAAGGTGGTTCTCTTCTGTATGAGGGTCTCAATGATGCCTACATGATACCCGCACCCGTCAAGGCCTTTTATCCTAATGACTTTGGGCTGTATAATATGGCAGGGAATGTGGCAGAATGGACGGAGGATACCTATCGGGTACTAAGCTATGAGGATGCTGAAGACCTCAATCCTCATCGTCGTCGTGGTACGGTACAAGTAGATCAATTCCAGTATGACGATGAATATGATCCTAAAACGAGTTTGCTATATAGCCCGAAGGCCGCTGCCATTCAGGGGGGAGATCAAGGAGGACAAGGTGGAAGTCCATGGCCTGATTTAGGGGCAGATGCAGCTAAGGTTTATAGGGGAGGTTCCTGGGCCGATATAGCTTATTACGTTACTTGTGGAGCTCGGCGCTATCTACATGCTGACTCTTCTTCCTGTACGGTAGGATTTCGTTGTGCGATGGTGAGGGTAGGAAGGCCTTTCTGATTCAGCATAGTCGCACTTTACGCATAGGAACTTCCTGAAATAGGGGGAAGGGCAAAATTACCCTTCCCCTTATTTAGTTATGTGGAGAGGTTTGAAGAAAGTTTTATACCTTTGCGCCCCGTTATATGCCCACGATTCAGCAGCTCATTCGCTTAGGACGAAAACCTAAGCCCTATAAAAGTAAGTCTCCTGCTTTGGCAAAGTGTCCTCAACGGCGCGGCACATGCATCAAGGTCTACACTACCACCCCTAAGAAGCCTAATTCAGCACTTCGGAAGGTGGCCAAGGTGCGTCTTACAACTGGCTATGAGATTATTGCTTATATTCCTGGCGAGGGGCATAATCTCCAGGAACACTCGGTAGTATTAGTCAGAGGAGGTCGGGTAAAAGACCTTCCGGGTGTGCGATACCATATTGTGCGAGGTGCATTAGAATGCGCGGGTGTAGAAAAGAGGCGACAGGGAAGGTCTCTCTATGGGGCTAAGCGTCCAAAGAAAGGTGCCGCTGCACCTGCAGCTAAGGCAGCTCCTCAAAAAGGAGGTAAAAAATGAGGAAAGGTCGCCCTATACCTCGTGCAATCCCGCCTGACCCTAAGTATAAAAGTGAGCTGGTAGCTCGCTTTGTCAATAAAATTATGAGGGAGGGAAAAAAGACACTTGCCTATTCCATTTTCTATCGGGCTATGGATATTGTGGCTCAGAAGACCTCTCAAAACCCTTTAGATATTTTTCAAGCGGCCGTCAATAATGTTATGCCGCATTTAGAAGTTAGGCCTCGCAGGGTGGGAGGCGCCACTTTGCAAATTCCGATAGAGCCTCGCTCTGAGCGTAAGCTATCTCTTTCTATGCGCTGGATCATTGAGGCTGCGCGCAAGCGTTCTGAAAGGACCATGGCAGAGAGATTAGCAGCAGAGCTCATTGCGGCTTCCAGAAATGAAGGAGCCGCCGTCAAAAAACGCGATGAAGTGCATCGCATGGCAGAGGCTAATAAAGCATTTGCTCACTTCAGATTTTAACGGAATATGCCAATAGATCCTACCATACCCTTAGTTCGGTGCCGAAATATTGGTATCGCCGCACATATAGATGCGGGGAAAACTACTACGACTGAGCGTATTCTATTCTATACAGGCATAATACACAAAATGGGAGAGGTCCATGAAGGAACTGCCACTATGGACTATATGCCTCAAGAGCGAGAAAGGGGCATCACCATAACTGCTGCTGCCACTACTACTTATTGGAACTGGCTCGGAGAGAAATATCGCATAAATATCATAGATACGCCGGGGCATGTAGATTTTACGGTAGAGGTGGAACGTTCTATGCGGGTTCTGGATGGAGCGATAGCGGTCTTTTGTGGTGTAGCAGGTGTGCAGCCGCAGTCGGAAACTGTCTGGCGCCAGGCCAACCGCTACAGTGTTCCTCGGATATGCTTCGTAAATAAGATGGACCGAGCAGGGGCTAACTTCTTTAATGTAGTAGAGCAAATCAAAGAGCGACTAGGAGCCAAAGCCTTGCCCCTTCAAGTTCCTATAGGTGCGGAAGATGAATTCAAGGGGGTAGTAGACCTCATTACGATGGAAGCCAAAATTTGGAATGAGGAGGATTATGGAATGACGTATCAGGTTTTGCCTATTCCGCAGGACCTTGTAGATGATGTGCAGAAATGGCGTGCTTTTCTTTTGGAGACGGTGGCAGAGTATGATGATACGCTACTTGAAAAATATCTTACAGACCCTTCCAGTATTACAGTGGAAGAAATCCGATCAGCTATTCGGAAGGGTACTCTCCGTATGGAAATTTTCCCTGTTTTAGCGGGTTCTGCCTTCAAGAATAAAGGTGTGCAGGCTCTGCTGGATGCTGTGTGTGCTTTTCTTCCAAGTCCGCTGGATATAGAAGCTGTCAAAGGCATAAATCCTAAAACAGGCGACTCAGAGACACGCCCTGTGGATGTAAATGCCCCCTTTGCAGCGCTCGCTTTCAAAATCGTAACAGACCCTTTTGTGGGTAAGCTCACTTTTATACGCGTGTATTCGGGTACCCTGAAGGCTGGCTCTTATGTTCTCAATACGCGTACGGGTCAAAAAGAGAGAGTAAGCCGTCTCCTCCAAATGCATGCAAACAAACAGAATCTCATAGAAGAAGTCTCTGCAGGGGATATCGCTGCAGTAGTAGGTATCCGAGAAGTGCGCACAGGAGATACACTTTGTGATGAAAATCATCCAATTGCTTTAGAGGCTATGCATTTCCCTGAGCCAGTGATTCAAAAGGCAGTGGAGCCTAAGACGCAGGCGGATACGGATAAACTCTCTCTTGCCCTCTCCAAGCTCTCTGAGGAGGACCCCACATTCCGCTACTGGGTAGATGAGGAGTCTCTTCAAACGATTGTGGCAGGCATGGGTGAATTGCACTTAGAGATTATTGTGGATCGTCTGCGAAGGGAGTTTAAGGTAGAAGTAAATGAAGGAGAGCCCCAAGTAGCTTACCGAGAGACAATTACTACAAGTGTGGTACACCGGGAGCTATATAAAAAGCAAACAGGGGGACGCGGTAAATATGCCGACGTTGTGATTGAATTTTCCCCGCTAGAAAACGGACACTTTGAGTTTATCAATGAGATAAAAGGGGGGGTAATTCCTAAGGAGTTTATCCCTGCGGTGGAGAAAGGAATTCGTCAAGCGATGAATGATGGCATTGTGGCGGGTTATCCTGCTACGGGTATAAGGGCACGCCTCTTTGATGGCGGATTCCATGAAGTAGACTCTGACAGCTTATCCTTTGAGATTGCAGCGCGTTATGCTTTCCGTGAGGGTTGCCGAAAGGCTTCTCCTATAATTTTAGAGCCTATCATGAAGGTAGAGGTAGAGACGCCAGAAGAGTACATGGGAGGAATCGTAGGAGACCTCAATCGTCGTCGGGGACAGATTTCCGGCATGAGTAGTCGGGGAAATATGCAAGTCGTAACAGCTCTTGTCCCTCTCAAAGAGCTTTTTGGCTATGTAACCCAGCTGCGTACGCTATCTTCTGGGAGAGCTTTTGCAGTGATGGAATTTTCTCACTACCAGCCTGTGCCGCCGCACATACAGGAGCAGATAATTGCACAGGCAAAAGGCATCCGAGAAAAAGAATCTGTATAAGCCTATGACTACGCTACAGCGTATTCGCATAAAACTTAAGTCTTATGATCATACTCTGATAGATCGCTCGGCAGAGCGGATCGTCAAGGCGGTGAAGGCAGCAGGAGCTGTGGTGAAAGGCCCAATCCCCTTACCTACTGAGAAGATGCTTGTAACCGTCAATCGCTCCCCCCACGTAAATAAGGAGTCGCGCGAGCAGTTTCAGATAAAATACCATCGCCGCCTCATTGATATTTATAATAATCTCAAGGAAGTCGTGGAGGAAATCTCCAAAGTAGACCTTCCTGAAGGGGTAGAAGTAGAAATCAAGTAGCTCATATGGTGGGTCTTATTGGCAGAAAAGTGGGGATGACAAGCTACTTTACTCCCGAGGGTGATATAGCTTGTACGGTTATAGAGGCAGGCCCCTGTCCTATTGTGAATATTCGTACAGAAGAGAAGAATGGATATAATGCTCTTCAGTTAGGTTTTGATGCGTGTAAGCCTAAGCGCCTCAACAAACCGCTTGCAGGGTATTTTCAAAAACAGGGTGTAGCGCCCCTTCGCATACTTCGGGAGTTTCGGGTTCCCTCTTTAGAAGGCTATGAAGTGGGGCAAGTTCTGGATGTAAAAGTCTTTGAGGAGGGAGAATATGTGTCAGTTACAGGATGGACTAAAGGCCGCGGTTTTGCAGGGGTAGTGAAGCGGCATGGCTTTGCGGGTGTGGGGGGACGCACGCATGGTCAGCATAACCGGGAGCGTCATCCCGGTTCAATGGGCTCCAATACCTTTCCAGGACGGGTATGGAAAGGAAAAAGACTGGCAGGCCGCTACGGCAATGAGCGAGTAACTGTGGAAAACCTCCGCATTCTCAAAGTCATTCCAGAGAAAAACATCCTGGTAGTGTCTGGGGCTGTGCCGGGCCCTCGGGGTGGACTCCTACTAATTCAAAAGTGATATGGCTATCTCACTACCTGTCTATTCTATTGAGGGTAAAGCTACGGGGCAATCTATACAAGTCCCTGATCTTCTTCTCAATTTCAGCCCTAATGAGCATCTAATCTACATGGATGTACGTCGTATCTTAGCCGCGGCTCGGCAAGGTACGCATAAAACCAAAACTCGTGGGGAAGTGAAGGGGAGTAAGCGCAAGCTCTATCGTCAGAAAGGCACAGGGCGGGCTCGCATGGGCTCTATCCGAAACCCTATTCGGAGAGGTGGAGGGACTGTTCATGGACCTGTACCGAGGGACTACAGCTTTAAGCTAAATGAAAAAGAAAGGCGGCTTGCTAGATTAAGTGCTTTTGTATTGCACATCCATCATCAAACTCTGTGGGTAGTAGAGAATCTAAGATATGAAGTCCCAAAAACTAAACTCTTTCTACAAACTGTAAAAGGGATAGGATGGGATGGTTCCCCTTTGCAGATTTACACGGATGGTTATAATCCTGTAGCTTATCTCGCAGCTCGTAATGTCCCGAAAGTTTCTATCCAACCTGCGAGCTCTTGGAATACTTATGACTTAGCTCGTGCGCGATACCTTCTGTGGGAAAGAAAGGCAATAGAAAATTTATTCAATTCTCTGAGCATATGAAGCAAATTCTCATAAAGCCGCTTTTCACGGAGAAGGCTATAGCTCTATCCCGCAAGAAAAATGCAAAAGGCTCTTATACCTATGCCTTCAGAGTACATATTGAGGCTACTAAACCTGAAATTAAGGCAGCAATAGAGAAAATGTATGGAGTAGAAGTGGAGGAAGTGAGAACAGCTCTTCTTCCTGCTCGCATTCGGACTCGTTATACTCGGAAGGGAATCCAGGAGAGCCGGCTTCCTGCATACAAAAAAGCTTATGTGCGTCTTAAGCCAGGGCACGAACTAAACCTCTATGAAAATCTCTAATAGTTATGGGGATTCGTAAGTATAAGCCTACCTCGTCAGGACGACGGTGGATGTCGGTGTCAGATTTCGCCGAAATCACCCGGGAGAAGCCCGAGAAGAGCCTCCTTCTGCCTTATCGTAAGAGCGGGGGAAGAAATAATCAAGGGCGGCGTAGTGCGCGTTATATTGGTGGAGGGCATAAGCGAAGGTATAGGATTATAGACTTTCGTAGGGATAAACATAATATCCCCGCTCGCGTGGTAAGCATTGAGTATGATCCTAATCGCACTGCACGTATAGCGCTTCTCCACTATAAGGATGGAGAAAAGAGATATATTTTAGCGCCGCAGGGGCTTAAGGTCGGTGATGTGGTAATGGCAGGTCCGAATGCTGAGCCAAAAGTAGGAAATGCCCTTCCCCTTCGGGAGATCCCCTTAGGTACCTTCATCCATAATATAGAACTCTTTCCTAATCAGGGGGGGAAAATGGTTCGGGCGGCTGGTACGGCTGCTCAGCTTGTCGGTAAAGAAGAGAAGTATGCTGTCATCAAACTTCCCTCAGGGGAAATTCGCCGGGTGCTTTTAGATTGCTATGCTACTATCGGTTCTCTCAGTAACCCAGATCACATAAATATCTCTATCGGGAAAGCTGGAAGGAGTCGCTGGTTAGGGCGCCGCCCTCGCACACGCGGCGTCGCCATGAATCCCATAGATCACCCCATGGGAGGGGGAGAAGGAAAAGCTTCCGGTGGTCATCCTCGCTCTAGGAAAGGTTTATATGCTAAAGGGAAGAAAACCCGCAATCCAAAGAAACCCAGTACAAAATTGATCATTTCAAGAAGAAAATCTAATAAAGTTAACTGAGTATGCCAAGATCACTGAAGAAAGGTCCTTATGTGCATCCTAAGCTTCTGAAGAAAATACAGAGGCTCAATGAAACCCGAGAGCGTAAAGTTATCAAGACATGGTCCCGCGCTTCTATGATCACGCCTGATTTTGTGGGGCATACAATAGCGGTACACAATGGCAAGCAGTTTATTCCTATCTACATCACGGAGAATATGGTAGGGCATAAGCTAGGCGAATTTGCTCCTACTCGTACTTTTAGAGGACATCCAGGACAGAAAACAGATAAGAAGAAGTAATCCTATGGGAAGGCTTACTTATAAAGAAAAAATAGCCCAGGGAATTCCTAAGCCGAATAAAGGGAATCGCAAGCGCTTAGCTGCGGAGGCATTGAAAGCAAAACGTAAGGCACAATACTATGCTATCTATAGAGGTTCTCCTTACCCTCCGCGCAAGGTACGCTTGGTAGCAGATGGGATTAGAGGCCAAACAGTAGAGAAAGCGATGGCTTTTCTTAAGCTGACACGGCGCTGGGCTGCAAAAGAAATCCTCAAGGCACTCCGCTGTGCGATAAATGATTGGGAGCAGAAAACAGGTGGTAAGGGCGATTTAGAGACTTTGCGAGTGGCTAGAATTGAGATAGATGGAGGGCCTTTCCTCAAGAGAATTCAACCTGCCCCTCAAGGGAGGGCTCACCTCATACGAAAACGAAGTTCGCATATTCGTATATATCTCGCCTGATTATGGGACAGAAAACACATCCTATTGGATTTCGGTTAGGAGTCACAAAAGGGTGGTACTCTAATTGGTATGCGGGGCGCCGCATGGCACCCTATATCATTTTGGATCAGCTATTTCGTGAGCACATAGAGAAGACTTATCCCAAGGCCCAAATCGCTCATATTCTAATCAATCGTACCTCTTTGAGAGCTACACATGTGATAATTTACGCGGCTCGCCCAGGGGTGATTATTGGGAAAGATGGCTCCAATATAAAGAAGCTTCAACAAGACCTTGCCAAGATCGTTCGGCGCTTCAATAGGGATTATCGTAATCTTCTCTTAGGTAAGCGGGCTGAGCTTGGTGCTTCTCCTGAGCTAATCTCAGCAGATAATGTGGAGATTAGCCTTCGTGAGGTCTTACACCCCGAATTAGAAGCTGTAATCGTGGCGAAGAATATTGCTGAGCAGCTTGAGGCTCGGATGTCTCACAGGCGTGTGATGAAAAGCGCAATTGCCCAAGCTATGCGGGCTGGCGCACAGGGAGTAAAAATTCGTTGTACGGGCCGATTAGGGGGTGCAGATATGTCTCGTTCGGAAGAATATCGTGAAGGGCATATTGCTTTACAGACCTTACGCTCTGACATCAGTTATGGTACCGCCACTGCATACACTATATATGGGGCTACGGGTGTGAAAGTCTGGATACTCAGAGGCACCCTTTACGGTAAAGTAGATCTCTTCCCTTGGCTTGAGGAGGGGACTAAGTCTGGTAAGGCGGGTAGAAAAGACCGTAAAAAATAATAGCCTATGTTACAGCCTAAACGAACTCGTTATCGTAAGGAACAGAAAGGACGCCTCTTACACGATGGAGGGGTGCGGGGGGTGGCTTCCCGAGGGCACCAATTGGCTTTTGGCTCTTTTGGTTTGAAGGCTCTGGAAGGTGGACTTCTCAACTCTAAGCAGATTGAGGCGGCGCGCGTAGCCCTTACGCGCTTTCTTCGCAGAGAAGGTAAAATTTGGATTCGCATTTTTCCTCACAAACCTATTACCCGCAAACCTCTTGAAGTGCGTATGGGAAAAGGTAAAGGAAATGTAGAGTTTTATGCAGCAGTAGTAAAGGCAGGTACAATTTTATTTGAGTGTGAGGGGGTGTCGGAAGCTGCTGCACGGGAAGCTTTTCGGTTAGCTGCACATAAACTGCCTATTAAGACTCGTTTTGTTCGTCGTCCAGACTATGAAGGCGAGTGATCTGCGAGCTTATTCGCTTCATGAATTACACCAGCTTCTGCATCAGAAGCGGCAGGAGCTTATGGAATTGCGCTACAAGAATGCGCAAAGTCCCCTCTCAAATGCGGCCTCTTCTATACCTGCTCTGCGTAAAACGATTGCCAGAATCCTTACCGTCATAAACGAAAAGATCCATGAGCGAGCTAAGCACAAATAGGCCTGTGCGAGGGCGCCGCAAGGAGTTCGTAGGGGTCGTGGTTAGCAACCGCATGAGGAAAACCATTATTGTACGCGTAGTACGGAATGAGCCCCACCCTCTTTATCGCAAACCTGTGAAAAGATTTCGTAAATTTGCCGCCCACGATGAGAGCCAGGAAGCACAGGTAGGTGATGTGGTGCGAATCATGGAGACTCGCCCACTAAGCCGTACTAAGCGCTGGCGTCTCGTTGAGATTATTCAAAAAGCCAAATGAGATAGCCTATGATCCAGCAAGAGTCGCGACTAAA
>JANXCJ010000160.1 GCA_025060275.1 Bacteroidia bacterium
TGGGAATCATCGCATCTATTGCTTTGATTCCTGTCTGAAGGGGCTGATTTACAGGACGGCGAAAGATTACGCCAGGAGCTTTCCGTTCATAAGGAGACTCGTAAAAGGGTCCCTCAATAGGTCCTTTTCCATCTATAGGCTCTCCTAAGGGATTAATAACTCGTCCCAACATCTTTTCACTCACCAGAATGGAAGCTGTGCGATGCAGGCGTTTGACTCGATCCCCTTCATGTACCCGGCTGGAACTCCCCATAATTACCGCTCCTACATTATCTTCTTCTAAGTTTAGCACGATGCCCTTCTCTCCCCCAGCAAATTCAATCATTTCTCCTGCTTCTACTTCTGTAAGTCCGTAAATCCGAGCTATTCCATCCCCTACTTGTAGGACGATACCTATTTCCTCTAGCTCCTTCTGGCTCAGCTCTCCAGCAAGCTGCTGTTCTAAGAGAGCTGTAACCTCATCAGGACGTAAATCTGCTATTGTTTTCATATGGCTTTCCCTTGTGTGAGTTGTTTGCGAATTTCGGACAAGTAGCCTTGCACGCTAAGGTCTGCTGCGCGTGTGCCTATCTCTAAAATAAATCCTCCTATTAGAGAAGGTTCTACTGACTCCTCTATTACTACTTCCACCGCTTGATATGCACGGCCGATTTTCTCGGTGAAGCGCTCACGCAGAGTCTCAGAAAGGGGCTTTGCGGCGCGAAGGCGAACCCTTACTCTTCTTTTGTATTGGTCATATTTTTCTAAGAAAGCCTGACAGGTTTCATTGAGCAAGTGCTCTCGCCCCCTGCGTATAACCAGCTGAATGAAAGTCCAAAGCATGGGAAAGAGGCGCTCCTCTAAGACAGGACGCAGCCACTGAATTTTCTGCTGACCCCTGTAGATAGGACTCTCTAATAAGAGGCGGAATAGACGGGACTCCTGATATAAAGAAAGAATATTTTGAACATCCTGTGCTACTTCCTCTATCTCATTTCTGCGTAAGGCTAACTCAAAAAGAGCTTGAGCATATCTTTTGGCAATAACCTGCGGGCTCATCTTAGTTCAGGCGAATTTCATCTACGAGTTTTTCAGCGTAAGCTCGGGCTTTCTCAGGGTCTTCAAAGTGCTCTTGAAGTATTCTTCGGGCTATCTCTAAGGCGAGCTGCACAGCATATGACTGCATTTCCCTTATGAATTTCTCTCTTTGTTGTTGAATTTGCTGGTGGGTTGCCCAAAGGATTCCTTCGGCTTGTTTACGGGCTTCTACACGAGCTTGCTCTATAATCTCATCTCGCATTTTTTGGGCTTGCATGAGAATCTTTTCTCTTTCTTGGGCGGCTTCTAACTGGAGCTTTTCCTGCTGGGAGCGCAGAGCCTCCATTTCTTGACGAGCTTTTTCAGCAGCAGCGAGGGCTTCAGCTATGCGTTTTTCCCTTGCATCTAACGCCGCTAAGATAGGCTTCCACGCATACTTGCGCAAAAGCCACACAAATACGAGAAATATGAGAGTGCTCCAGAAAAATAGCCCAAATTGCGGAAGAATTAGCTCCATAGTCCGCGGCAAACTTACGCTAACTCCCGCATACACACAACCACTGGAGAGTAGCAACGTAGCTGCCGCTTTGGACTTCAAATTTGTCATATGCGTTCTGTAGGAATTGTGGGGGGAGGGCAGTTGGGACGCATGCTAATCCAGGCAGGTATTGATTTAGACCTTCATGTAAAGGTATTGGATGCAAAACCCGACTCACCCTGCGCGGGTATCGCCCATGAATTTGTAGTAGGTTCTGTACGAGAGGCAGAGTCTATAGAGAGTTTTGCAGAGGGGGTAGAGATTCTCACTATAGAGTTAGAAGATGTCTCTGTAGAAGGACTTCTTAGGGCAGCTGCGAAAGGAGTAGAGGTATATCCAGCCCCTCAAGTTCTCTCTGTGATTCAGGATAAGGGTAGGCAGCGGGCATGGTATGCTTCACAGGGTTTTCCCTCTCCACGCTTTCAGCTCTGGATGCCAGGAGAAACGGTAGAAATACCCTTCCCCCTCATCCAGAAGGCTTTTCAGGGGGGATATGATGGAAAGGGCGTGCAGCGTGCCCCTTCAGCAGAGAGGCTGTGGCAAAAGCCCTCCCTATTAGAGGAAGAAATTTCCATCTATAAGGAACTCAGTGTAATTGTGGCGCGCTCCAAGCAAGGGGAGGTACGAGCCTTCCCCGTAGTTGAGTCAGTATTTCACCCTGAGGCTCACGTAGTGGAATTTTTACGCGTACCTGCTGAGATTCCCTCGCATGTAGAGAAAGAAGCCCGTGAAATAGCTATGCAGATGGCGGTTTCGCTGAATATCATAGGGCTACTTGCCGTAGAATTTTTCTATTCTACAAGCGGACAGCTCTATGTAAATGAAGCAGCCCCTCGCCCGCACAATACAGGACATATTACTATAAAAGCCTGCTGGACGAGCCAGTTTGAGCAGCACTGGCGAGCCTTATTGGGACTTCCCTTAGGAGAGACGCGCTTGCACTCTTACGGAGCCCTCCTAAATATATTAGGACCTGTAGAAAAAAGTGGTAAAGTTCGTTTTCCTAAATTAACTGAATGGCTGGAGGTTCCTGGAGTATCGGTTCATCTTTATGGTAAGAGGTTCAGCAAACCTTTCCGAAAGCTGGGGCATATAATAATCTTGGCCGAATCTCCTCAAGAGCTCTTACAACGGGTTGGACAGGTGAGAAGCAATTTAAGTATAGAAATTGTGCCTTTTGAAATGGATGAAACTTTTTCCTGATTATCTGTGTTAAAGGGGGCATGCTCAGGGAAAGAGAAGCAAGTTTTCGTGTATTGGGATTAGGAGTTTTAGGCATAACTCTCTGGTTATCTGGTTGCTCCTCGCCTACTCAAGCGCCCTCTGCTCAAGTAGAAGAAGCAAAGCCTGTTCAAGCACCGCCAAGTGGGTCCATTTATGGGATTTCTATTGATAGCAGTAAGGTAGTAGCGATAGGATCAAAGGTGACAGGGAGTCATACTATTCTCTTTCCGATAGGCGAGGGTTCGTTAGTTATGGGAGAGGAAGGGTGTCTAAGAGGTGGCAAAATAGTCCTGGACATAGCTAAGCTGCAAGTCTTAGACTTAGAAGGTGAGGATAGGGCTAAATTAGAAGGGCATCTCAAAAGTACAGACTTCTTTGAGGTAGAGAAGTATCCGAATGCTGTATTTGAAGTTACAGGCTGCGAGAGAGGTGGAAGGGATACTGTCTTCTTAGCAGGTAACTTGACGATGCGTAAAATAACTAAAAACATTCGCTTCCCTGCTACCGTGCAATTTTCTCAAAATGCTCTACGAGCTAATGCTACTTTCAACATCAACCGGCAGGATTGGGGCATAAAATACAAGGGTATGCCAGATAATCTCATAAAAGACGAGGTGAATATAACCCTCAACATTCTTGCGACTCCTAAAGTCCAGTAGCCTACTATCCTATATAACAGACTGATCAGCAGAAGTCAAACTGCCTATGAAAATGTTGCTCTTCAAGCGGAGGCAAAGAAAAGGTAGGGGAGATTCCACGTTTTGAGAGTTGGGTGAAGGGTATTACACTCAGTGAAAAATCTCTCTCTTCGTGGAGATGCATGATAAGGGGATTTCACAGGCCTTTGGCAACGGATATATTGTAGAAGGGCGAAGTTTTTTCTTCTTTTCCCTCTGTTCCATGAAAAGGGATAGCAAGGTTTCCTTACCCTGAATAAGTGTGAAGTAGATATCTGGTGCTTTTCTTCATGGCGAGTAGTTTTTACTTTAGTAGTATGCTTCTCAGAGAATTAGTAAGTAATGAGCTTTTCCCTTGTGAGAAAACCTATGCTGCTACTTTTGTCTAAATGGAATTTAGTTGGAAGGGTGAGCAGGTATGGATAAATG
>JANXCJ010000161.1 GCA_025060275.1 Bacteroidia bacterium
GTTTTTCTAGGTCCTTTTCAAATTCATTTCTCTGAAACCTTGAGCGTTTCCAGAAGCGGTAAAAGCGTTGTTCCTTGGTCTCTTTTAGCTGTCTTTTGGCCCATTTTGGAGAAAGGCTTTCCAAGCCTTCAAATAGGATTTTCTTTATTTTTACTCGGGGGCCTCGCTTGACAAGAAAGAGCACTTTTACAGTATTGGAGCCTGTATCTGGCTCAACCTGCGTACTAACCTGTGCGTGGTAGTAGCCTTTGCTCTGGAGGTAATTCCGAATCACACGCTGTGCATTAAGCCGCTGCGCTTCGGTAAAGATGGTACCTCTTACTAAGCCTATTTTTTCTGAAAGTTCCTTGGATTGGGTTTTATTCACACCTCTTATAGCGAAGCGGCCCAGACGGGGGCGCTCTTCTACCTGAATAACAAGCCATATGTGAGTATCTGTAAGACTATCGGCTAAGATTTGAATATCTCCAAATATACCTTGTTTCCACAGTTTCTGAACAGCTAAGGCTAAGTCCTCGCCAGGTATGCGAATTTTTTGGCTGAGATATAATCCACTGGCAATCAGCACAGCCTGCTGGTCTAAGTACTGTGTGCCTACGACTTTCAAGCCTGCAATCTCCACAGTGCGAGGCTGATAAAGAGAAGGTACTTGGGCTAAGACTATGACTAAGAAAGTACCTGTCCAAAGCGCCGCTCGCGCTGCTGATACTCCCATACAGCCTTATAGAAGTCTTCCCTCCGAAAATCCGGCCACAGCGTAGGGAGGAATACAAACTCTGTATAAGCGCATTCCCATAAGAGAAAATTGCTAATCCGCATCTCTCCACTTGTGCGAATAAGCAGTTCAGGGTCTGGAAGGGCTCTCGTCCATAGAAAAGAACGAAAGCATTTCTCATCTATGTGGTCAGGCTGCAGCTGTCCTGTAGCTACAGCCATGGCTATTCGGCGGACAGCTTGTAAAATGTCTTGGCGCCCTCCATAGCTTAGAGCAAGCGCAAGTATCAACCTCCGGCCTAGTTGGGTGCGTTCTTGAACTCTTCTTAGACGCCTTGTTACTTCCGATGGTAGTCGCTCTATTTGTCCAATTATCTCCAATCTTATGCCTTCCTGAATAAGCCTTTGTTCTTCTTTATCAAGCATTTGGCTCAGCAGGTTCATGAGCCCTGCCACCTCTTCAATAGGGCGCTGCCAATTCTCAGTGGAGAAGGCATAGAGGGTGAGATATTTTATACCTATCTCTACAGCTGCTTCTACAGTTTCTTGAACAGCCTGGATAGCTGCTTGATGCCCCTGCAGCCGAGGCTTACCTTTCTGTTGAGCCCACCTTCCGTTGCCATCCATGATAATAGCCACATGCTGCGGTATGCGTTCGGGGTCTAAGCGGACGAGGTAACTCTCCACATTAGCGGAATTTGGGGCAGCGCTCTCCCGGGTCTATAATGAAGGTGAGCCCTAAGCCTGTGTATATATACCAATCCTTCTGATTTACAAAACCTCTTACCTCATTTGCTTCATAGCCGCTGCTTCCCTGGGCGCGGTAGCCACTTCTGTCTGAAAGCTCTGCTGCAATAGGTCCCATTTGAGCAAGCATTAGGTCAGGGGGAGGATAGCGATCACTTACGTCGTCCAAATAATCTGTAAAAGTTTTCCGAAGTCCTATCTCAAACCAGAGGTCCCATCTATTTGAGAGATACCAACGCCCTCCTATACCCATGGGAATTGAAACTTGAGTAAGGGCATAAGGCTTAGGATAAGTACGAGTAGGGTCATTTAGGAATTGTCCTTCTGTGCCTAGGGGTTGGAGACGGTACCAATTACCGTCGCTTGCCTTGGCTTTGGGGTCAAAGTTGAAAATAGCTACCCCTGCAAAGATAAACGGCGAAAAAGAGGGTCTAAAACGATACACTCTCGGCGAAGCAAAAAACTCATACATGAATTGGAGGCTAAACTCTGTAAGATGGGAACGAAAGTGTAGATTTCGCCATTTTCTGAACTTGTTGTTACTTACTGAGTCTGCTGCGCCTATCCAGCCTTGTACAAAAGCTAAGCGGGCACGAAGATGAGGATGAAAATTGTATATCAGGTTGAAACCGAAGCCTGGGCGCGTAAATTTTAGCGTAAAGTCATCATCTAAATCTCCTTTATAGTTAGTAATCCCTACTGTAGGACCTAGGGCAATGTAAGATTTATATTCCCTTTGCGCCCAGACACTTAAGTTAAGGCAGAGAAGCAGTAAAACTGCGGGCACATGGCTCACTCGCATGGGGCAAAGTAAATAACTTTTAGTGGTTTTCAAGTGGTAAGTATCGTGGAATAAAAATAGCACTAAGGAACCCCCTTTCACGGAGGCGTATGTTTCCATCTTCTGTGTGTCCAGAGCCAATTGTGGGGGTGGCGCGTGAGGCTTGCCTCAAGAGCAGCTGCGTATTGCCGGGTCAGCTCCCCCTCGCTCAGTTCGGAGGGGTTATCGCTGAGAAGGGAAGGATATGCTTCATATTGATGTCTGGCGACTTGAACGATTTCAACAAAAAGCACTCTATAGTTTCCCAGCTTTGCGCTCCTCTCTAATCCTCCATGCCAAGCGGTGAGCCTATTTAGAAAGGGAACCCAATGAGCCTTCTCCAAGTCGCTGGGACTTTGATCTGCCATGAGAATGAGAGTATGAGTAGTGGAGCGCATCCTGGCCAATCCCCCTCCCATCTTTCCTAAAGGAAGCATGTATGTGCCATACCGCCCCCTGAGGTCTCGGAAGAACCGATCAGGTGCCTTTGCCTTAAGGGGTAAATAAATACAGAGTATAGGAGCATATGTGTCTTTTCTTACAATCCATCCCCCCCACTCCCAGTTGAACTGGTGTCCCATGGCTACAATTACTGACTTCCCCTGCCTATGCGCTTCATGGAATAGGTGAAGGTTTTTTATTTCAAAGTGCTCACGCACGCTATCCCACCCCACCGCATGCATAAAGCATACTTCTGACATCCAATCAGCAAAAAGTTGGTAGAAACTTTTCTCTATTTCCCTTCTCTGGGCAGGAGAAAACTGGGGGAAAGAGTCCTTTATATGTCTCTCAACAAGTTCTTTTCTATAACCCCACCAGTGATAGAGGATGTTATAAACGATACCTGATATTCTGTCCAGTTTATTCCAAGAGAGCTTACCAAATCTTGTGAAAATCCAGTCCATTAGGTGGTAAGTCCAACGCTCCCTAAAAGTCATATAAGACGGATAGGGCAAGGCTAAATTTATGAATATGAGCGAGGAGATTAGCAATTGCACCCGTTGCATTCGTTTAGTGGTGTACAGGCAAGCTGTGGCGGAGAAGCCTCCTTGCCGTTATAGAGGCTGTAGCTATTGGGCAAAAGGTGTACCTGGCTTTGGCGACTTACGAGCGCGCATCTGGATCGTAGGGTTAGCACCCGCGGCCCATGGAGCAAATCGGACTGGGCGCATGTTTACAGGGGACAGTTCGGGTGATTGGTTGTATAGGGCACTCTACGAGGTAGGATTAGCTAATCAGCCATACAGCATTCACAGGGAGGATAACTTAGAGCTAAAAGATGTGTATATTTCTGCGGCCATTCGTTGTGCCCCTCCTCAAAATCGCCCTAATGCCACAGAGCTTGCCAATTGTTTTGACTTCTTAGTGAGGGAATATGAACTATTACGAGCTCACATTAAGCTAGTGATACCTTTGGGGCATATAGCATACAGGCAGGTTCAGCGCCTTTTTCCAGCAGAGAAGGCGCCTCTATTCCGACACGGAAATATCTGGATTGTAGGAGGCGTCAAAGTGTTATGCTCCTATCATCCCAGTCGTCAAAATACTCAAACTCGTCGTCTCTCTTGGGAAGCATGGCTAAATATCTTCAAAACTGCTAAATC
>JANXCJ010000162.1 GCA_025060275.1 Bacteroidia bacterium
ACGAGTAAGGTCTCTACCAAAATTATCCAAAATAGGCGTACGAGAACGCGTAGTAGTCCTCGCAGAAGAGCCACTACCAGAAGGTCGTCCACCCCTTGGAGGAGGTTCCGAAGGCTCCGCGGGCTCAGAGGCAGACATGCTTATAGTTTCATTCCGTTCAAGCTCCGCCTGCACCACAGCATAAGAAACACTATATTTCTCCAATAGCTGTGTAATAGGAAGGTCTGCCTGACGCAAAATGGCTAAAAGAAGATGCTCAGGCAATACCTCAGTGGAACGAAAACGATAAGCCTCCAAAGAGGCCTGCCTAAGGACTTTTTCCACCTGCTTAGAGAGTGCTATTCTTCCCACAGTCAAGCGAGCTTGAGGAGGCCTAACCCAATCCTCTAAGGCTTTTCGCACTTCTCGCACAGGCACACCTAACGAGACAAGGAGTTGGTATACAGCATTATCAGACTCTTCCCGCAATAGCGCCAGCGCAAGGTGCTCCACACCTACGTAATCATTCCCTAGCCGTATCGCCTCTTCCCGACTCTGGGAAACGACTTCACGGGCTTTTTGAGAGAACTCTGCTTCCATACCTTATTGATTGAGTAACAATATTCCTGCCATACAGGTTAAGTTTATCACCCCCAGAGGGAGAAGAACCTTCCATCCTATACGCATAAGTTGATCATACCGAAAGCGCGGCAAAGTCCACCTAACCCACATGAAAACAAATACCCAAAAGAGCGTCTTGATTATAAGCCAACTCACCCCCCAGACATTCTGCCATACCAACGACCATTTTGATACACCCAGCCATCCTTCAAAAGGACCTAAATAACCTCCAAAAAAGAAAGTGGCAATCAGTGCAGAAGCCGTGATAAGATTCATATATTCAGCGACAAAGAAGGCACCAAAGCGAATAGATGAATATTCTGTGTGATACCCACCTACAAGTTCCTGCTCAGCCTCGGCAAAATCAAAAGGTGCCCTATTAGCCTCAGCAAAAGCTGCCACTACATACACCAGAAAACCTATAGGGTTTACTAGGAAGAACCATCCTTTCCGTTGAGCTTCCACTATATTCTGAGGGGAAAGGGGATTTTGATCGGGCAATAAAAATGCTGTAAGAAGAAGAATACTCAGAATACCCGTCCCTAAAGCCAATTCGTAGGAGATAACCTGCGCTCCGCTCCGAAGCCCACCTAATAAAGCATATTTACTCCCTGCGGCCCATCCCGCCAAGGATAATCCATACACATTCATAGAGAGCACCCCCAAAAGGTAGAGCACCCCTACATTACCCTCAAATACACGCAAGTTCCGTGATAAAGGGAGTGTAGCTATGGCACCCATAGCTAAGGCGACCATTAATACGGGAGCGGCTATTTGGAGTAGTTTATATGAGGGAGTTGGCTGAAAAGCCTCTTTCGTGAGCAACTTTAGTACATCGGCAAGGGGCTGCAAAAGCCCTTTGGGGCCCACCCTGTTCGGACCGATCCGATCCTGGATATAGGCAGATATCTTACGCTCTGCCAGAGTAGCATAGGCTGCCAAAGTAAAAAATACTACTAGCAAGCCTCCTAAGGTCGGCCAGAAAAAGGCATTCACCTCGCAAAGGTAAAAAAGAAAATAACCCCTCTCACTTTAGAGAGGGGTTAGGAGAGACTTTTGCACTCCTTCTGATGTTTTTAGAATGTCCAGAGATGGTGCTCAAATTCAATCATTTGCTGGCGCCGCAGCTCAGCTTCATTGAGAGTACGAGATTCCTCACCAGAGAGAATAGTAACATAGCCATTGAAGCGCCTGAGCTCTATGATTTCTCTCATTGAGCGGTCTTCTGCGTCATTTGCTCGATTACGCCACTGGGTATCATCCATTACATCCATTACGTCTTTATACCTAAAACACACGGCTGTCTCATCAGGTAGAGCACCTTTTGGATCAACTTGAATCAAGCAGAGGTATTGAATATCATAATACATGTCCGAGCGATTTTTATCAAAAATCCTATCCTCAATTAGCTGAATCTTAGTTCGGTAGTACTTGAGATAGGGGAAACCTTGCTCAGCCTTGGGAGTGCCAGCCGCGTCTGAAGTAGGGGCAGCATCTATCCCACCACCTAAATCATCCCCACCCATATCCTCCGCAGCAAATTCGTCCCCACCTACATCTTCTTCCATGCCTCCCTCTTCTCCTTCTGCCGGGGCTTCGCCCCCACCTTCTATCCTGCGGGAGCGTGCATCAAACTCCTCAAAGGAAACCTGCTGGCTAAGGTTTTTAGGGTTGTATCCCACAAACTTACCATCTTTGAAACCCTTGAGCAGTGCCACAATAGCTCCCTCACGATTAGCGTAAGGTGACTTATCAGTAATCGGGTCAGTACTATAATTCGTGTAGAGCCGATATCCTGCTTGTCCTGCCTCAATGGGCAAGTTAAGCTTTTCGCGGAGATCTATAGTAAGAACTACCTTCTTTCGCCAGAAATGGTCATCTACTCGAGGAGGAAACTGAGCATACGCTGCACCGATTGCGCCTCCCCATACAAGTAACCCCAAAATTGGCTGGATTCTCATAGACATAGGTCGTATCATTTTCCAATTGTAATAGGAAAGGTCAATTCGGTTATGGAGAAATTCTCCTTAACTTGCTTATTCTGAAAATTAACTCTATACACATCTGAAAACTGTACATACAAAACATTTCCAGGCTGAAGTCCGCGAGCATAATCGGTCAGGTCTACGGTAACAAAGGGAGAAGTGGCTACCCTACTTGAGGGAAGAGTACCTATGGTTGAAGCACCAGCTAACCCTTTCACAACCTTAATCTCAGGCTTTTCTATTACGTAGCGCGCATCCTCAGGAAGGGACTTAGCAAAATCATTATCTGGAACCACCTGAATCTTTACGGTAGCTGTGCGGGGTACGGGTGATACTCCATTGTAGGGCTCATTATTTACAAACACTCGGAGAGAGGGACGAGGTGGAGGAACCACCTTATAGTCTAGTGTCCCTAACTCAACTAACTGACCTGCCGTATTCGTTTGGACGGTAAGGCGACAAGTTTTAGCCCCACCCCGGGGCACAATACGAAACTTCTTTTTACTTTGTTTAGATTGTAAAACTTGGGCATTATCAGCTGTAACCCTCGGATCGTAGAGTTCTCCAAGTGCAGGCACATCTATATTGAGATCATTCCCACATTCTGAATAGAGGAGCTGCACGGCAGCGGAGGTTACTACGATTTCCGGTTTGACCACTTCAAACGTCTTGCGCAGGCGAAGTTCCTGGAAGGAACCATCAGCTTTTGGCACACGAGCTACGACAGAGTACTCTTGCTTTCCTTTTCGTTGCCCAGCGGGGATGACCCGAGCAGAAGCCGGAATGCTAAACACGGCAGAGTACCCCCCTCCTTCTAACTTCATATTTCCAGTACCAGAAAAAATAGGCTTAGCCTCAGAAGAGGTAGCAGCTACAAATACCTTCGTCTCAAACTTCATTCCAGCTACTACAATCTCCGACCGCGGTGCGTCCACCAGCACCAAGGAGTCTATCTTGAAGGTCACCTGGCTAAGCTTAGATTTTAGGAGATTGAGTATTTCCGTCTCTATTACATAGACATCATTAATGTACTTATACAGCACCGCTAAGTTGGCTACAGCGGGCGTCATATGAAAAGTAAAATACTCCCATGTCTTTTCTTTAGACTCCTTTTCTTTTATGTAGGGATTGTCCTTCGGGTCTAGAACGAGAGGGCGAAAACCTTTACCTGCATTAGGAAGCGCCCCAGCAGCATGAGAAGCATAAAAGCGATTAGCCCAGCTTACAAAACT
>JANXCJ010000163.1:0-327 GCA_025060275.1 Bacteroidia bacterium
CCACCAAGGCGATTTTGTGTCCATGCGGGTAGGAGAACCCAATATCCAATTCCCTAAGCAAGCTATTGCTACCTCCTTAGGTAAAGGCACTTACAGCCGGGAAACTGGCGAAATTTTCTTGAACCCCCATGTAGCGGATGAAAGCAAAAACTTCGTAATCAAGAAGAGCAAGACAGGAAAAGATGTCTATTTCAATACACAGGTCCTTCTTTTCAATACTAAAACAGGTAGGATAGAAGCTAATCGGGTGGACTCTATTATTGTCGCAGATGCAACTATTTTCCCGGAAGGCGGTAGAGTAGAGTTTCTGCCTGATGGAGCTATCGC
>JANXCJ010000163.1:337-3729 GCA_025060275.1 Bacteroidia bacterium
TATAAAAGCTCCTACTCGCCTGAATTACCATGTTATCCGAGAGGCAAGGGTAAATATTCGTTCAGGCTCAGATTATACAGCCAGGGGACGGTACAAATACACAGATATAGAAGGGAAACCCCAGTTCATCACTATGGACAGCATATATGTGCGGGAGGGGGTTACTACCGCCCGAGCCAAAATTCGCCCAGAAGATGAATTTCTCCTTACGGATAGGATTCTTTTCCGAGATGAAGTAGAGCTACGCGCAGACAGAAAGTTCCTATACTTCCAGGGAGAGGTTCGCATCCAATCAGATAATGAGTTTTTGCGGGACTCTTGGTTCGCCTTTGAGGGCGTAGTAAATCCCGACACAGTATTTATCCCTATAAAGGACCCTAAGAATCGTAAAGGACAAGAACTTACAGTGGGATTACACTTCTTACAGGTTTATCGGAATTTCTATACTAACTTCCTTCAGCCTAAACGAAATAAGGACGATATTGACGTACTCATAGCGCAAGGGGGGTTATCTGTAGATAGAGCCACAAAGGCTTTCCGAATAGGACCTTTGAAAAAGCTCAATGGGGAGAGCTATCGGGGAAATTGGGTAGAGTATAACGATGCGGCACGCATAACGACTGCTTATGGCAAGTTTCAATTTCCTGCCTCTTTCCCGCCGGGTGGCGCTCAGCTAAGGGTAGCCGGCATGTGGCGAGAGGAACAGCGCTTCCAAAAACTCTCTACTGACCTCCTTATCGCCCTTGATTTTCCTAACATTCCCAGCACACTGGCAGAAGCTATTGGAAATAGATTCAATCTATGGGCACTTTCGCTACAGGACATGGAATACACCGATCCCCGCCTCATAGAAGCCATAGCAGAGCTTGTAGACCCAGATACGAGTCAGCCGGAACTCAACACCCGCGAAATCCTTCAAGCTGCCCAGCGTGCCGCCTTAGCTAAGAATGTACCCTTAGCAAAAAAATTACCTGTTACCTTACTCTTTGCGCGGGTACCCTTCCGCCGCAGCGACTCCACAGGTGCCCTCTTTGTAGCCTCCGACATAGCTGTGGCAGGAGTAGGAGGGATAGGTATCGCCAAATATTGCCCAGCTAAAATAGAATATACCTTCGGAGCCTATAATCCAGCCGAAAGAGCAAGAGCGCCAGATGTACTAACCATATTTATAGAACCTACCGAAGGGAACTGGATATTTATTCTTTACTCAGGTTATACGGTGAGAATGGTAAGTAGTGACGCCGGGCTCAATCGTCAAATCAGGCAAGTAGCTGAAAAGCAGAAGGATTATAACAAGGACCCCTCCAAACCTAAGCTCCAGCTCATGCTGGCGGACCCTTCAGAAAAAGATGAGTTTGTCCAGCGATTTTCAGCTTACCTCTTGAAGTAACCCTTAGACCATGCGCCGCTTTCCTCCGATAGACCGAGTAATTTTTATTGACATAGAAGTAGCCCCAATTTATGCCTCTTTGAGTCAAGTACCTCCTGAGCTACGCTCATACTGGGAAAATAAGTACAACCCTGAAAAGCTCAAAACAAACTCAAGCCTCACCACGGAAGAATACTTCTCAGAAAAGAGCGGTATCCATGCTCTCTACAGCCGGGTTGTGTGCATTGGTATAGGCTACTTCTGTATAGTAGATGGAAGAGGCTATCAGTGGGAAGAAGAAATAATTTACGACATAGACGAAGCAAAACTTCTGCGTTCTTTCACTGAGAGATGGGAAAAGTTCCACACATTCTATCAGGAAAAATCCAGAATAGTACTACCTCCAGATGCGCCCACTTACGCAGTTTGTGGGCATAACATTGCAAACTTTGATATTCCTTTTTTGGGTAGGCGCTTACTAATCTCTAAGATTCCTCTGCCTTCCTTTTGGCAAGAAGCCCAAAATGCACAGCTCTGGCAGTTGAAAAACCCTGCAGTTATTGATACAATGCTTCTCTGGAATTTTACTTCTCGTGAAAACAGCCATATTCCCTTAGAAATCTTAGCCTTAGCATTAGAGATACCTTTCAGGAAATCTCTCACCCACGAGCAGATACGAGAGGCTTTCTACCAGTGGATGAAAAGCAAAGATCAGAATGATATTCATCCAGTTTTAGATTACTGCCTAACAGATGTCAGGACGACTGCAAAAGTCTATATGCATTTTCAGTTAGATAAACAAAAGCGAGAAGAAATGCTACAAAAAATAAAATAGAAAGTGTCATGAACCATCTCATCACTGAAAAGAGCGAATATCTACGAGCCCACGCTCATCAACCTGTAGATTGGTATCCATGGGGAGAGGATGCTTTCCAGAAAGCCTGGCAAGAGGATAAGCCTATAATCATCAGCATTGGATATAACTCATGCCACTGGTGCCATGTGATGGCGAGAGAGAGTTTTGAAGACCCCGAAGTAGCCCGCCTCATGAATAGTCTCTTTGTCTGCATAAAGGTAGATAGAGAAGAGCGCCCAGATGTGGACCAGCTTTACATGGATGCTGTTATGCTCACAGGGCGCCCTGGGGGCTGGCCTCTCAACTGCTTTGCTTTGCCCGATGGGCGCCCTTTCTACGGTGTAACCTACCTACCTAAGAAGCAGTGGATAGCTCTATTGGAACGGATAGGCAAACTATACCAAGAGAAGCCAGAAGAAGTCCGAGAAATGGCTCGTAAGCTTAGCGAGACTATGCAGAAGCTAGATAGCACGCTGTTAGAAGAGCTACCCCCCCAGCCCACCTCTCCCAAAATACCCTGGGAAGAAGTACTTAAGGGACTCCTTAGAGACATTGACTGGATATGGGGAGGCGAGTGGAGCAATAATAAGTTTCCAATGCCCAGTCGCTGGATTTTTTCCCTACGGGCAGGCATTATTCTGCAGAAGCCGGAGCTTCTACGAGCCACTCATCTCACTCTCCAGAAAATGGCTCTAGGAGGATTATTTGACCCCATAGATGGGGGCTTCATGCGGTATGCTACAGACCGCTACTGGCGTATTCCACACTTTGAAAAAATGCTGTACGACAATGGGCTTCTCTTAGCTCTTTATAGTGAAGCCTATCGTCAGCAACCCAATTCTTTATATGAGAGGGTAATCCGAAAAACTGCCGACTTCCTTCTCAATCAAATGCGCTTACCTGATGGGCTCTTCGCAGCTTCTCTAAGCGCGGAGAGTGAAGGAGAGGAGGGTAAGTACTATGTATGGAGCTTTGAAGAGCTTCGTGAAGCCCTCCCTGACCCCACCCTTCAACAGGTTTTCTTTACTGCATATGAAGTCAGCCCTGAGGGTAACTGGCATGGTGGCACAAACATTCTCTATCGCACATTAGATGATGCAGAAGTGGCAGAAAGGCTTGGAAAGCCCCTGGAACTCATACACCAGCTCTTAGAAGAAGCCCATCAGA
>JANXCJ010000164.1 GCA_025060275.1 Bacteroidia bacterium
CCAGCCTCCAGAAAGGGAAAGAACTTATTTCAATTCACCTTTTTTCAGGTAAGGGAAGAAGCTTTCCTTGCTCTTCAGAAGCTATCGCCTCTTCTACCCAAGTATTGGGGAGGGATGTAGTCGGGGTTATGCCACATTCTTCTACCCGTTTAGCTATGATTATCACACTCTCTTTGCCTGACACAAGATAGTTATAGGCGGATTTATAGCTCTTGATAGCCTTACCTAAGCTTTCCTCCAGCTTTTTCATCTCCTCACCAAATTTACCTAGCTTATCTAACAGCTTCTTAGCCAGCTCTGTAATCTTCTCTATGCTGCGGTTGCGCTTTTCGTATTGCCATAGCTGTCCTATGAGATGAATGAAGCCGGTCAAAAAGAGCGGCCCCGTTAAAATCACACGAGCCTTCTGGACTTCTTCGAGAAGGTTAGAGTCGGCGTAGAGAGCTGTCTGTAATGCACCTTCTACAGGACAGAAAAGAATGGTCCATCCAATATGAGATATCTTTACCTTTTGGTACTTGGCTAACTCTTTGATATGCTTGCGAAAAGAATCAACAAGTGCGTTAAGATGTAACTTACGCTTCTCCTCTTCTGCTTCGCTGCAATACTTATCATAAGCGGTATTGTGGGACAAACTAAATGACACCCCGAGGCATTCCTCCCAACTTACTGCTACCTATCAATCAGCCTCATAACCTCATTTGCCTTATTTCGAATCTCCTCCAAAGCGTCTTTTGCCAGCGCCTGCCCGCTATATCCTTCAGCATTCATACCTGCGTGGGCAATGGCATTCCTTTTCTGAATAATCCACTTCCATGTATTTACGACTTGCTGAAGATGATTTGACAGCTCCTTCCTCAAACCTAACTTGCTGAGTGAGTTGAGCAGTTCTTCTGCTGCCTTCCGCTGATTCACAATCTCCTTTATCTTACTTGATTCATCACACTTGAATAGAATACCCTCATATTTCTCCCAAGTAAAGAGCGCCACACTTACAAGCCACTCTCTAAAGAGAATGATAGCCTGAGCGGGACGATTCCAATCCAAGTAAGCCAGCAGGAGAGAATGCTGTGCTTTTAGTTGAGCCAAGGCTTTTTCTTTATCGGAGAGACCACTGGAATCAGAGTTAGTCTGAAGCTTCTCAAGTTTATTTTGGATTGAGTCTATCACCTCGCTCAAAAGAGGAGGTACATCTCCCAATCTTCCCTCCTCACGCGCTTTCCGAAATGCCTTATAAGCGTCAGCGGCCTGCCTTTGCAGCGCTGGCACTTGCACGCCTGCTATCAAAGGCCCAAGGCGCTCTAAAGCATTAGCTATTGAGCCTACCTTAGGGTCTTTCTGATACTGCTCATACAGCTCTCTTTGATAGGGCTTGAGTACATCAGCCAAAGGCTTAGTTTCCCCTGTCTCCTCAAAGACCCGAACTGCCCACAGCCAGTTAGTGATATCTGAGAAAATCCGAAGGTCTATTACGGGAAAAGGGCCTGATTGATTCGGGGAATAAGCTCCATACCAAATATGTTCAATCTTTACCTTCTTGACAAAACTCACATAATGAAGAGCAGCCACTCCTATTATTGGAATGCTGCGAAAGCTATGAGTTACATCTACTACTACCTCGCTTTCTGCGGGTATATTTTCGGCTATTTGCTGAAAAATCTGTAATAGCTCTGCTTTGTTTTTGCCTTCGGGGATATTTACCCACTCCAGCCTAAATCCGCTTGCTTCTTTGCCCAACTTTTCGCCGTTAGCTCGTTGAGCCTCTGAGGTGGAGAAGACGATTATTCTATCGGGTTGCCACACTCTTGCCATACAAAGCGCAGCAAAAGGGCCCCCTTCTGGAGGCCTGTCTGCTATGCCCGACTGTTCAGAATTGAACTCATACCTTGTTTGCTCGTATTTACCAGTACCCAGAAAAGTAAGGAGTATTTTCTCTCTTTTCTTGCTCATGACACCCTTTTCCATAGGCCGTAGCCTAAGGTTGTCTTAGCACCGATGCCCAACTGGGTAAGAGCTATATCTAACCATCGTAGAGCTTGGGCTTGGACAGAGCTATCCGCTTCTATAGCAAAGAGAAACCTTGTCCCAGCTGGCACAGTCAAAAAGTAAATAGGGATGGGAGAGTCCCATTCAGCGGGGGGATTCTTTCCCTTAGAGCTGTAGTAATTAGGAAAGTGCGGATTCATAACATCTAACTCCAGTAGCTTTTGCCCAGGCAAAGGAATGGCATCCCAAAATATCACCTTCCCTACGTGTGCATCAGGCAGCCCTTGCTTAGGATCAGGCGCCCAACCGAAAACGGTCTGAATCTCTTCCAAAGAAGCCTTATCTATCAGCTCTGCCGCTGCTCGTGCCGCTCCTTTAAGCGCACTGCCAGGAATGTAGGGAAATCCATGCCGATGAAACATAAACCCTATCTCCCGTACATCCGCACTGCCTAGGCCTATGGCTAAACGACTCTGGAGCTCATAAGTCCTAAGTTCTCCCCCACATTTCTCAAAATGCCCATTATATTTCTCTTGATAGGCCTTCAAAATCTCGTTAAGGATTGAGTTTATACGGCCTTTTGATGATGTAAAAAACTGCCCTTTAGCCCCAATCCGCTGGGAATGAATACTTTGACCCACTATAGCCAGTTGTGTATTTCGAATAGTATAACTGTACTTTCTGCTTTCTTGACTTTCTCTCTTTTCTGAATTCTCGGATTCCCATTCTACAAACTTTTGAGCTAAAAGGCCAGGATTGGGCGAGATCAAGTTAGATAAGTCTAAATTCTGAGCTCGTGGAATGGGGATAATACGAGGCTTATCTTGAGATGGATCGTTTTTCTTCATCTCTGACCTATTTTAGTTCGCTTTCTGCAAATCTCTTGAGCCACTGAAGGTAAGCCAGAGCCTCTTGGGTAGCATACCGATAGCTTCGCTGATCGGTTTCTTTTTGGAGTATCCAGTCCAAAAGGTCTCCATGAGAGGACTTCTGAGGCAACTGGGACAAGACCCAAGCCGAGAGGTGATTTCGGATCCAATCGTGCTCTCTCCCTTTTTTGGCTCTTAGAAAAGCCAAGGTCTGCCCTAGCCCACTGGAGCGAATGAGCGCAGGTAGGCGCCGAGCCAAAGCCGCATGTTTCTTCTGATCCTCCTGACTTAGGTTTTTGACTTCACTCACAGCCTTCCACGCCGCTTCGGCGCGCTGCTGCATTAGAGTCCTCGCCCTTGCACTCATATTTCCTGAAGTTTGAGATGGCACCAGCCTCGTCCTAAGGTGCTATCTCCACCTATTTGAAGGCATTTTCCCCCAGAGCCCCCAAGATGCTGCATCAAAAATCCATAGAGTTCCTCAGCCCCATAACGGGGTTGTTTTGTTTTTTGCTCGCCGTCAGATAGCACTACCCATTCGTGTGCATCTTCTACCAGCCCCATGACATATAATAGCGTTTCCGAAGGCAGAAGCTCCTCCGTCCAAAGTGCCCTTTCCTGCACGGTCTTAGTTTCCTGGTCTATGCGGACACGAGTAATAACTTCCGTAGCATGCTCAGCAAAGAATTGAAGCTCCTCATCAGGCAGAATCGCTAAGTGTTTTCCCAGAACGCTTTGCCAGTAGCTGCCCTCAGGGAGAGCTTCCTTTAGCTTGTGTGCTATCTTATCTACTATCGGCTCATTTAGGATTTCATACACCATGTCCTCTAAGATTAGGTTACTTTTTTGCTCT
>JANXCJ010000165.1 GCA_025060275.1 Bacteroidia bacterium
CATGAAGTGTTTCAGCGGTTGGCCGGGGACCCCTATGAAAAACTTCTCTCTGAGAGTAGCCAGATAGCTGATACGCACGAGGGAGTTCCCGCTCCAGACATATGGATAGAATCCTATCAGCAGCTTCTCGCCCATTCTCCTGCTTGAATAAATCCTGTACTGTAGTAACTTGCCTCCTTCTTAGCACTGCTTGCCAAAACCCCCGCCGAATAGGAGAGGAACTTTTTCCACCAGTCTCTATTCGTACAGATACTTTATTTATCATAAATACTCGGCAAGTCTTCCTTCCACCTCCTAATACCCTCAGGTCTCCCTTTACCTTCATAGGAGAAACGAAAGACTCTCTTACCGGATATTGGCAATCTGGGTGGGCTACTCAATTTGCTCTAGGCGGACAGAATGTACAGTTTTATGCTAACGAGCTGGTGGGGGTAGACTCAGTGATACTGGAACTATTTATCGCTAATTGCTTTGGAGACATCTCTACGCCTCTCTGCCTGAAAGTTAGTCGTCTTTTACAGCCCCTCTCTTCTAATACTACTTACTTGCCCGATGCCTCCTTCTTAGTAGAGCCTGAAAATCTTTGTCTGACAGGAAAGGACACACTTTACTACAGCGTTTTTTCGCCAGGGGCACGACGCTTTTCCTTAGATACAAGTTTAGGAAGGCAAATCTTGACTCTCCCTTCTACAGCTCTGACGGGGGATCCAGCTTTCCACTCGGCTTTTCCGGGGCTTTACATAGAGGCAACCCCCTGCATTCCTTCAAGAAATGGAGCCGTCTATACTATTCTTCCGCGCAGTCCTTCTACTGTCCTCAGGATATATTACAGGGAACAGATTGGGGAGCAGGTAGTTCCTCAGAGATATGATTTCTTTATCACTGACAGTTGTGCTTGGGCTTATAGGCTTGTGAGGAGCTCTATTTCTCCGGAATCTTTTCGCGACCAACTAGAACGAGACTCTTCTCGGTGGAGTACGCACTTACTAGTAGCAGGTGGGTTACCTGTAGGTATCGCTTTTCAAGTCAAAGGATGGGAAAAAATACATCGCAAGCCTATCTTAAGAGCTCGTTTGGTATGGCCAAGTGACTCTCAAGCTAAAAGTGCCTATAATCCCCTTTATCCACGCCTGGGAAGCCTCGCATTATATGCAGATACTACTGCCGAGATAGCTTCTGCTTCTTGGGGGTTTGGCGATTTTGTAGAGGAGAAAGTAATGTGGGAGCTTAGCCAGCCTCTCCAAGAGGTTGCTTTCAGCCGTCGTACTCCCCCAACATGGCTCTATATATGGCCACCAGCCAGAGGTTATACCCTCCAAAGATGGGTGGCTTCGGGTGTGCAGAGCTCTTCCCCCCCCTACCTCATCGTAAACTCTGCTGAGCCGTAACGATACACTGCTACCACCTCTATCTCCTCGGCACCTGAGTAGCTTAGATGAAAATGTGGAGGAACCGTAGGAGTAGTAAGACTAGCTTCCCAGACACTATCACCCCGCAAGAAAAATACCCGCCCTCCTAAAAAGTCTGCTGAAAAACTTCTCACATTCGTAAAACCTCCCGGCGTAAGAAGACCCTCAGCAGAAAGCCTCACTAAGCCTATGTACTCCACCCCAAAGCTAGGATGAAAATAGGGAGAGTATTGACAGAAGTGATAGCGTGCCCTTTGCAAGGTGTCTACTTCCAAAAACCGAGCAAAAACATCATACGAAAAATTGTAAGGCATATCTCCTATTTCTACTATCCCACCTACTTCTGAAGGTGAGCCTACCCAAAGAACTTTTAGCCTCCCTGGAAGTCTAACTTCATGAAAAGGCATTCTTTCCCCCGGCTGATAGACCCGAAGCAAGGAAGCGCTCCCCACCCCTACAAAGGCGGGAGAAACTACTACTCCAGTTATTGTATCCCATATTCTCTGGGAATGCTGGCTCCATTCCCAGCTATTTTTCTTTGATTCAAACTTGCCTTGCCAAATAACATTTGCGCCTCCCCCATAAAGGTAGGCACTCTTACCACGCGATAGGCACCCCATTGCATTAATCTTGCATGGTAGGGTAAAGCGCTCATAAGGTAGCAGCCCCCCTGCTTTGAAGAGATAAACAGAGTCCCCCTGAGCATTTACACCTGCAAGCCACTCTCCTGCCACAGATATAGTACGCATATGATAAGGAAGTAGGATGGGACTGCCTCCCTCTGGAAGCCACCATACCAAGGTGTCAACACGCAAGTAAACCCCTATGCGCCGCGGATAGTAAATGGCATCTTCATCCCAACCTTTGCACTGTGTCAATAAGCCCAACGCAGCCAGAGCGCCCCCCAGGTAAACCCCCCTCCAAAGGTGCTTAGAATGAGGTTGTCCCCTTTCTTGAGCTGCTTTTCGTAGTCGTATAAACATAAAGGAATAGTGCCTGCAGTGGTATTACCATAACGGTCAATATTTATCATCACCTTTTCTAATGGAAAGCCTAAACGCTGCGCCACAGCTTCAATTATACGGCGATTAGCTTGATGAGGCACGAAAAAAGCTATATCCGCAGGGGTAAGGCCATTCTTCCGCATGAGGGCTTCAGAGATTTCAGCCATCTGATTTATAGCATGCTTGAAGACCTGCCGCCCCTCCTGATACACATAGTGAAGGCGATTTCGTACGGTCCGGATAGAAGCAGGCAAGAGGCTACCCCCTCCTTTCATATGAAGAAAGGCACACCCCTTCCCATCCGCCTGATGAAGGTAGTCCATTATGCCTACTTCCTCCTCGGTGGGTTCTAAAAGCACTGCCCCTGCCCCATCCCCAAAAATTACACATGTAGCTCTGTCACGATAATCTATGATGCTGGACATTTTATCGCTCCCGATAACGAGAGCCTTATCTACCCGCCCCACCGCAATGCTGTCCGCAGCTATGCTTAGGGCATACAAAAAGCCACTACATGCCGCTTCTAAATCAAAGCCCCAAGCTTTACGCGCCCCAAGCTGAGCAGCTACTGTATTAGCTGTAGCGGGAAAAGGGTGGTCAGGAGTCACCGTAGCGACTATTAGGAGGTCTATTTCTTCTGCAGATATACCTCTCTTAGCGAGGGCTTCTTGGGCAGCCATAGTAGCCATATGTCCTGTACCCTTTCCCCGAGGCAAAATCCGGCGCTCTCTAATCCCCGTACGCTCCACAATCCATTCATCTGAGGTGTCAACCAGCTTCTCTAAATCCGCATTTGTAAGAGACCGTTCAGGTAGATACCCCCCTACCGCCGTTATAGCTGCTCTACGCATAAGCCCGAAAAGCTAAGGCAATTTTCTCTGTAAGCTTTGCTTGAGCCACAGAAAGAGCCGTACGAATCATGTTACGAAATGCTTTGGGTGAAGAGATACCGTGCCCAATTATTACATTCCCTTTCGTGCCTATGAAAGGAAGCCCACCAACATTTTCGTAGTTTAGCCTCTCTAAGAAGGGATTAGAAGGCACCCTCTCCCTTAAGAGCTCATATAGAGATTCTCCGAATTTGAGAAGGATATTTCCCACAAATCCATCTGTTACATATACATCTGCAAAGCCCCGAGTAAGAACGCGCCCCTCTGCATTTCCAACAAAGTTGAGATTAGGAGCTTGGGAGAGGAGGGCATAGGCTTGCTGGGCTACAAGGTTTCCTTTACTAGGCTCT
>JANXCJ010000166.1 GCA_025060275.1 Bacteroidia bacterium
GGTGATTTCTCGTACTAAACGAGTGAAAAGTGCTCCCCTACGCGCATCTACTACGGCTTTCTTACGCTTAATTTGAGCCCATTTACTGTGACCCGCCATGCTACAAAAATACAATACCCCTTTTTACGGGGCACATTCTTTCTACTCTCTATATTTGTCCTATGAAAGAACGACTCATTGAGCATGTACAACACGAGCTTAGGCAGATACGAGAGGCAGGGCTTTACAAAACAGAACGGATTATAGACTCTCCCCAGGGCGTTGAAATTACCCTTGCAGATGGCAGAAAAGTACTCAATTTCTGTGCCAATAACTACCTAGGATTAGCCTCTCATCCGCGCGTTATTGAAACTGCGCATAAGGCTTTGGACCGCTGGGGCTATGGAATGGCCTCCGTACGCTTTATATGCGGCACACAGAGTATTCACAGGGTATTGGAAAAAGCTATCGCGGCGTTTCTGCACTGTGAAGACTCTATCTTGTATGCCGCATGCTTTGATGCAAATGGAGGAATTTTTGAGCCTTTCTTTGGACCTGAAGATGTAATCCTTTCTGATGCCCTCAATCACGCTAGCCTAATTGACGGGATTCGGCTGACAAAGGCTCGCCGGATTGTATATGCCCATGCAGATATGAAAGACTTAGAAGGCAAATTACAAGAGACGCAAGATACTCGCTTTCGTGTGATAGTAACAGATGGGGTCTTCTCTATGGATGGAGACTATGCACCACTGGACCAGATTGTACAGCTGGCTCGCAAATATGATGCGGTGGTAGTAGTGGATGATTCGCATGCGATAGGATTCGTAGGTCCTACGGGACGAGGCACTGCAGAGAAATTCGGCGTATTAGGAGAAGTAGACTTCATCACAGGTACCTTAGGGAAAGCTCTCGGAGGCGCAATGGGCGGATTTATTGCAGGACCTGCGCCGCTAATTGAGTTTCTACGGCAGCGTTCTCGTCCATATCTATTTTCTAACTCTCTCAGTCCTGTGATAGCTGCCACGGCACTGGAGATTTTCTCTTGGCTTTCAGAAACCTCTGAGCTGAGAGATAAACTAGAAGAAAATACTCGCTACTTCCGAGAGCGCCTCATAGCAGCAGGCTTTGATATCAAGCCAGGCGATCATCCTATCATACCCATTATGCTGTATGATGCTGTATTAGCTCACCGCTTTGCTGATATGCTATTAGAAAAAGGTATCTACGTGATTGGCTTTTCTTATCCCGTGGTGCCGCGAGGGCAGGCTCGGATTCGCGTGCAGCTTAGCGCAGCTCATACCCGAGAACACATAGACAAGGCCGTGGAGGCTTTCACTGAGGTGGGACTCACTCTCGGTGTGCTTAAGAAGCCAGTGGCATGACTTCTCAGAGAATTTGGCAAATCTGCCTTTCACTTGCGCTGGTATGGGCCCAGGTAGAGGAAGATAGACCTGAAGAGCGCCAACTCCGCCAGCCTGTGCTGAAGTTTTTCCCTTTAGCCCTGATGGACCCTTTTCAATATACGCTCCAGTTAGGCTTAGAGGTCCCAGCGAGCAGTTCTAGTAGCTTCCAGGTAGAAGCAGGGTGGGTCTTCGGACACTTAGGCTTTGAAGATGCCTCAAGAGACCTTTCTCAACAGGGCTTCAAAGCTCGCCTCCAATGGCGAGAATATTTAGACTCCAGCCCTCCAAAGAATATTAGATACACTCTAACAGGCCCCTATTTAGGTTTGCAGGGCGGATTTCAGTTCTACCAACAAAATCTGGACATAGACACAGCTTATGTAGCCCCTCCCACTATACCTTCCTCTGTACCTTATGAGCGTACTATCCAGGCATTCAGTCTAAGCCTTCTTGTAGGATACCAACTCCAGGTAGGTACCCACTTAGTCATAGATATCTTTGGTGGCGTTGGCGCACGTTACTCGCAGCACAGATGGCGTCCCCAAAAGCCTCCTATTTCTTATTATCCGGGACGAGCCATTGGAGATATTATCCTGCGGCCTGGGGGACGACCTATTCCACATATAGGCTTATCCGTAGGCTGGATTTTCCACTAAGGCAGAGGTAGAATTCCATGATTTGGGAGGAGCTCGTGGGACTTTTTATGCTCCTTATGATGGAGATAGCTTTAGGATTAGATAATCTCATATTTATAAGCATCCTAACAAGCGACCTCACCGAAGCGGACAAAAAGCAGGTCTGGCGCTTCTGGATGATCTATTCTCCGCTCCTGCGCACCATCCTTTTAGTAGGACTAATAGAGATTCTTAAAGAAACACACACATTATTTTATCTGGGCAAGGAGGGGTTTAGTCTGAGGGACTTAATTCTCTCGGGTGGAGGTTTATTTCTCCTCTACAAAGGTGTCAAAGAGATACACCACCGCTTAGAGGGAGAGCCAGATGAAGAGAGTAAGAGACCTGTGCGTATGCGGTCTTTGCGTGCAATTCTCTGGCAGGTAGCTTTAATAGACTTTGTTTTTTCTGCTGACTCAATCCTGACAGCAATAGGCATGAGCAGAAGCCTTCCTGTGATGCTTACAGCCCTACTGCTTGCAGTTGTAATTATGCTACTAACCGCTCCTAAAATACAGCGCCTCATTCAGCGGCATCCCACCCTCAAGATATTAGCATTAGCTTTCCTTCTGCTGATAGGTTTCGCCCTTATAGGGGAGGGAACAGGCTTGCACATTCCTAAGGGTTATCTGTACTTTGCTATGGCTTTCAGCTTGGGAGTAGAGATGCTGAACATCCGAGCTGGACTAAGACCCCAAAGGAGCTAAGCAGATATGACCGCCTTTGTCTCTGATAGCGTCCAGGTTGAATAGTTTTCACAGAAAACAGAGCAGATAAATACAATCCCCCTTGAAATTTGTATAGTACAGTAAATGAGTTTAGAGGCTGGGAATGTGTGGGTTATAGGCATAGCTTTGATTTACTTGTCTATACAATTATACTTGACCTTGCTGATAGAGCGTTCCCCCGTCAAGCCAGTCAAAGGGCCTAACATCTCATACGTCCTCTTAGTGCCTGTGAGAAATGAAGAAAGGACTTTACCCTACTTCATAAGCTCTATTGAGGCCCAGACTGTACCCCTGAGAGTAATATGGGGAAACGATAACTCTGAGGATATTACTCAGCAAATCCTTGAAGCAACCATAAAAAAGCACAAAGGATGGGAAATCCATCATGTATCCCCCAACCTTCATCAGCATTTTCCTGGCAAACACGCTGTATTAGTAGAATTGGAGAGGTATATAGAGGGGGACATATTCTTGATAGCTGATGCAGATATGCGATTTCCACCCAAATGGGCAGAGACACTTATTAGTCGGCTTTTGAGCCGCTCTGAGATAGGGGGAGCTTGCGGTCCCAGCCTCCCCATAGAAAGAAGTATATGGGAGGCATTCCAACGAATAGAGTGGGCTTCTATTCTTTATCTCATTGCTGCAATGCAGAAGAGAGGAGAGGTAGTTACAGCTATCGGCAATAGCATGGCTGTCCGTACGGCAGCTTGGGCAACTATCGGAGGATGGAAAAGCCTACCGCCCAGCTTAGTAGAAGACTATGCCTTCAAGCAGGCAATAGAAGAGGCAGGCTGGCGGTTT
>JANXCJ010000167.1 GCA_025060275.1 Bacteroidia bacterium
TTATTGAATTTCATCCCGACTCTGCCCGTTTTTATCTAATAGATTCAAAAGATAAAGTAGTAGCCCAAATGACTTTACCCGCCAGAATGAAGTGCCTACCCCCCTCCTTGTGGGAGAGAATACAGGCTCCTAATCTGGGCCTTATGTTTGAACTTACTGCTAAGGACAGAAATCAATATAAACTCCGCTGGCGAATGCCGAAGCGGATGCCAAGACAACTTGCCTTCCACCTTTATGACCAAGAGGGCAGACACATATGGAAAACACCTCTTGCTGAAGCTAGATACTGGAAAAGACAGAGGGTATTAGAGCTACCCCCTCTTTCCCCTGGCATCTACTACCTTCGTGCTGAAACCACAGGGAGCTACTATGGCATAAGATTGTGTGTTTATTGACTTATTTTATACCTTTGCGCCCACATGAGCCCAACCTCCGAGGCAGAACTAAAGCAGCTATATGAATCCTATTCGCCCCCACGCATCCAAAACGCTATCGTAAAGGGGCGAATAATAGCCGTAGATGAAAATGAAGTGCTAGTCTCTATTGGTCATAAAGCAGAGGGACGGCTCCCTCGCTCAGAATGGGGACCAGATGAGCCCTCTCCTACCGTAGGAGATGAAATAGAAGTGTTTGTAGAAAGTCTGGAAACACGAGAAGGAGGCGCGAAAATCTCTCGCCGCTTAGCACATTCCCTCCGCACATGGCAGCTCATCCAAGAAGCCCTTCAAAACGATAAACCCATAGAGGGAATAATCCGGCGGCGCACGAAGGGAGGTTTCGTGGTAGATATCGGTGGAATAGAAGCCTTTCTACCCGGCTCTCAGGTGGATCTAAAGCCCCTGCGAGCCTCAGACACATATGAAGAGCTGTTAGGAAAGCGCCTTCGCCTAAAAGTTGTAAAAATCAACCCCGCTCAGCATAACGTAGTAGTCTCCCACAAAGCCCTCTTAGAAGAAGAGCTCGCCAAACAGAAAGAAAGAATTCTAAATGTCTTAGAGAGAGGACAGATTCTAGAGGGTACGGTAAAGAATGTAGCTTCGTTTGGCGTCTTTGTTGATTTGGGTGGAGTAATGGATGGACTTGTACATGTAAGCGATCTCTCATGGGGCAGAGTAAGTCATCCCGAAGAGCTATATAAGCCAGGAGACAAAGTGCAAGTGGTAGTCTTAGATTATGATGTAGAGACGCGAAGAGTCACTTTAGGCATTAAGCAGCTCCAGCCCAACCCCTGGGAAGCCCCCCCAGAATGGCTACAACTAGGAGCCATAGTAGAAGGAACGATAGTAGCTATAGCTGATTATGGATTGACCGTAGAGATAATCCCCGGAATAGAGGGATTACTACCCATATTTGAGCTCTCATGGTCAACTACCCCTGTAGACGTTCAAAAGCTCTACAAAGTAGGAGATAAAATAAAAGCCAAAGTAATACAGCTAGAAAAGGAAACCCAGCGCCTCACGCTAAGCCTAAAGCAACTCTCCCCTGATCCCTGGCTACATGCTGCTGAGAAATACCCAGTAGGCTCTACCCATAAAGGTATTGTCAAAAACTATACAGCCATCGGAGCATTCGTAGAATTAGAAGCTGGTGTGGAAGGCTTTATCAATGTACGGGACCTTTCATGGATACGGAGAGTACGCCACCCCTCAGAGATCTTACAGCGAGGTCAAGAAATAGAAGTAGTGGTTTTAGATATTGATACAAATAATAAGCGCCTCCGCTTAGGTTATAAACAATTGTCAGAGGACCCTTGGGAAATGATCCGATCGGTCTTTCAAGTTGACTCTGTGCACGAGGGAATAGTAGGACGAATTACAGATGCAGGCGCGCAAGTGGAATTAGCATTTGGTGTAGAAGGATTTTGCCCCATGCACTACCTCAAGGGAGCAGGCGGAGAACTGCCTAAGGAAGGAGATACCTTGCTCTTCAAAGTTACAGAGTTAGATGAACAGAATCGCACTATCGTTTTAGCCCATGTTGCAGGCCGCCCCGCACGAAAAGGACGCAAAAAAAGCGAAGAAGGAGCAGAAGTCGCTGTTCTCCCGGAGCCGCGCACCCGCCCTGTTTCCCGTCAGAAATTAGGAGACTTGGAAGCTATCGCACAAATCAAAGCTTTATTAGAGCAGCAAAAATCATAAGAACCCTGAGAAAAAAACGGGCTGTTAGCTCAGGTGGTTTAGAGCGCTGCTTTGACAGGGCAGAGGTCGGAGGTTCGAGTCCTCCACAGCCCACTTTTCCCTATTTATTCTTTCCTATATCCTCTTTCGCCCATAAATAATATCCCCTGTGCGTTTTTTTCTATTCACATAATTCTGTCATCCGCCCTCCTTAGTACTGGCTTAGGGAGGAATATATCACTACTCAAAGGCTTACTGATAAGTTTATACAACTCCATTCATCTAAGTAAAGTGATAGTGAAAGACTTTCTAACTGTCTCATCTCCCCTCGTGCGAGCTTCTATTATACCTGTATAGACACCTTCGGGTAGGGGCTGCCCCCCTTTCGTTCCATCCCACTGAATCGTACCTGTAGGTTCTGCTAACCGCTTGGAGAAGATCTCGTTGCCCCACCTGTCATATATATAAGCATTGATGGTCACCATCCCACTAAAGCGAATTGTAAAATAGTCATTAATCCCATCACCATTGGGTGTAAAAGCGCTAGGGACTATTATCGTCTCTGCATACCTTACGAGGAGGGAGTACTGAGCGGTGTCTCTACAACCCGCAGCAGAAATCGCCACTAAAATGATAGTGTACTCTCCTTCTTGCTGATACGAGGCAGTAGGATGAGGAGCAGTGCTCGTCTGCCCATTCCCAAAGTCCCACTGATAAGTAGCAGCACCCGTAGAAGTATTAGTAAGTGTAATGGTAGTCTGTTCAGGAAGATATAGAACAGGAGGGTCTACCGTGAAGCTTGCCACAGGCAGAGGAAGGATTTCTACTGTTCGTTGGACTTGATGAAAGCAGGTAGGTGTGGCAAAGGCTGTAAGGGTTACAGTATAATTGCCCGGCTGTGTATAAGTGTGCGTAGGATTAGGCTCGGTACTTGTATTTCCATCACCAAAATCCCATATCCAGGTAGTAGCGTTTCGGGAAAGATTAGAAAAGGATATAGGTACTCCTAAGCAGTAGCGGAGCTCAGAAGAAGGTTCAAATGCTGCTTCTGGAGAAGGCACTACTGTAAGACTGAGGGTCCCACTGGTATGAGGTGGATCACTACTTTGAATACGGACCGTGTAGGTACCAGGGGGTGTATTCAGCGGCACAGTGCAGGTGATAGTGCCCATAGGGAGAGAACTGGAAGTCACACAGCTGAATATTATATCTCCATTCCCATTTATACCCTGTACGGTGAAGGTATTGCCTGGATTAAAGGTAATACCTACACTACTATAAGATAGGCTAAAATTCTCCCCCGCACATATAGACTGTGGGGTTATGCTTTGAGCAGAAAGCCCCTGCTGTTGCACTTGAACATTCAGCATGCAGGTTCCCCTACAGCCAGAGCCTACATGTG
>JANXCJ010000168.1 GCA_025060275.1 Bacteroidia bacterium
TATGAAGCCATGTTTCCCCCCGAACTGCCCCAGCGATTGATTCGGATGTTCTCCTTCGTGGGAGAGACGGTGCTTGATCCTTTTGCGGGGAGTGGCACGACCTTAGCCGCGGCTCTGGAACTGGGACGCTCCGCCATAGGGTACGAAATCCAAGAAGATTTTCTCCCCCTCATCCAGCAAAAGGTAGGTACCAGCCTATGGGGCACTCTAGAAATTCGGCGAAGGGAAAAGGAAGTTTCTCTCGCAGCACCTCCCTCAGGTTATCGCCCCTTCCTCCAAGATATACAACCGCCGCAGAAAGCCTTTGATGACTTCCCAGAAGCCCCTACCTTCCGAATCGCCGACGCCGAAATAGAAGCAGGCAAAGTATGGCTTACTACCCATGAGGGCAAGCGGATTAGGCTCTTGGGTATAGAGATTCCTCCAGAAAAGAGGGAAGAAACACTGAAGTACCTCCAGAAATATATCCGAGGTAAGTCTATCTTTGTACGCATGGAAAGAGACCCTGACGCCTATGTGTATCTCAAAAATAGGCTTTTCGTCAATCGGAAAATGATAGAGATGGGGCTGGCAGTGGCAGAGGATGTAGAACATAGGTATAAAGAGAAGTTCATCAGAGCCCAACTAAAGAATAGTCTATGAGGAATCTGAATAAGGGGTGGATACTAAACGCTGCCTTCAATAGTTGGCAATATAACCGAAGCTTATAGGTAAGAGATGTTGCTTTTAGATCGTGTAACACAGTAAATTCGTATATGCGATTAGCATTTATACTCCTACTCGGAGCGCTAATAGCTCAGGAAGAGCGAGTCCTTTCCCCCAGCCCCGTTGTATCCAAGGGGAGCGATGTTTCCATGCTGCGTGGTCGGATAATAGATGCGCGCACAGGAGAACCCCTGGTGGGCGTACAAATCAGACTCGGTTTGCGGGGCGTATATACCGATGACAAGGGAAATTTCGTTATACCATTTGAGAAGTCTGATACCCTTTCGGCATTCCTTCTGGGATATAGGGTGCAGAAAGTCATCATATCACAGCCGTCCAGCGACATAATCTTGCGAATGGAGCCCCTGGAGACCGAAATAGGTGAGGTTCAGATTATAGACGATGTGAGTCGCGAGACGGAAGCAGGAAACTTCTTAGAGCGATTGCGTAGCCTAGAGATGGGGGAGCTCTACTCTCAAGAGCTTATTATGAAGCGAAGCACGGACTTTTACATCCCCAATGTGCTGCGCTGATTGCCTGGTGTCTCTCTACTTTCGGGACGCTTCATAAGCATCAGGGGTATGGGAGAAAAGTATAATGCTTTCGCTTTTTGGGCGGCCTATCCTGCATGGCTAAGTTATGACGCCAACTTTGGAGAGATGGAGCAGATAGTTAGTAATCTGCTTAGCAAGGTGGAGGTCCGCAAATCATGGACACCAGACCTTTTGGGGCATTTCGGCGGAGGCTTAGTAGATTTTCAGCTCCCCACCTCTGGTGGAGACCAGTTTCAAGTCTCCCTAACCTCTGAAGTGGACGCTGGCGTTGTGGGAAAACAGTTTGCTTATTTTCGGTCTCCACTTAGATTTCCCCTAAGCTCGGATTTTCCCTCTACACAAGAAGTACAAGTCTCTGAAAATCACGGTCGTCCCCTCCCGGAGAACTTTGAGTACGGGCGTAAGCTGCGCCGTTACACCGTGCCAGATACAATTAAGTGGGGTACACCGGGTGTGTTGGCTACCTTGAGCTTTGGCAGGCAAAGAGAAAAATGGCATATAGCTTTTAGAAGTGCTTTCTCACAGCGGTATCTTTCATCTACCCTACCTTTCGTTTTAGGGTATTTTACCCCTCAAAGTGATGGTCAGTGGAGATTTGAGGAGTACTTACGCAGCACTGTCCCAGACTTAATTTTCCAATATGCAAGGGGTGGGGGAACCTCCTGGAGTATGGGATACAAACTGTCTAAAAGTCTGAGTGCCTACCTTGAGGGAATAGCTTTTCTAAATACTCTGATTAGAACCTCGAGGCAGTTTGCAAGTTATATCAATCCAGAGATTAGTACCACTGAGAAAATAGATATATTCTATCCGACTTTTCATATCCATCGTTCTTATTTGGTCCTGCTTCGTCCTACAGTTGCCTACCATAATCAAAGAGGGTATCAATTCAAGTTACAAGCGGGGGCTTTTATTCAGGCTCATGATATTCCCCAAAATGGAGCCATGAACTATGCAGAGTATCCAGGTACGACGGAATACTCATACGAACATCAACTTTATGGTCCTTCGGAGATTTTTGCTCAGGTATGGACCTCTCGGGCGCGTGCTTCGCAGTATTATCTACACCCATACATGGAAAAGAAGTGGGGCTCTGCGCATAAATGGCTCCAGCTGCGTATCGGCGGATGGTATTCTGCCGAAAATCAAAAGTTTAGCGGACGCCAGTTAGGCTTTATGACTGATACCTTGAACGGAGGCCCGAATGTGTTAGACGCATCAGTCTATCACTTATCCAATATCCGCGATGTATATGCTCCAGCAAATATTCGTCCAGGTGGATGGTACCTTATTGAGCGGACTGGAGACTTTCACAGACATACGGCGAATACGGATATCGTGGCGGGTTATGGATGGCTAAGGGCGGGCATAAGTTCGCAAGTAGAGATGATGATAGGTAGCCGATACGAGATGTGGAGTAGAAAGATTTATTATCAGCCCATAGTCTCAGATAAAGACGCGCTACTTATGCAACAAAGAACAGCACATCTACTACCTGCCTTCTTGATCAAGTATCATTTTGGTGATAGACACATATTACGCAGTGGGGCTAATATAACGCTCCTAAGGCCACCTGTTGCGAGTCAGGTTCCTCTCCCTTATTTTGATTACTACTGGGTGATTTATTGGCAGGGGAATCCACAGATTAGCACAGGAATGGGCTATAACATTGACTTGAAATACGAGTGGTTAAGAAGCAAAGATAATGTATTCTCCTTCTGTTTATTCTATAAAAGTTTGCAGAAGATTCCAGAGATATATCTCGTACCAGAGAGCTATGCACTTGTATATGTGTACTCTACTCGTCAGCGAAGGTGGGGGGAGATTGTTGGTTTGGAGATGGAGTTTAGACAATTATGGTGGTCTAATGAGAAATCGCAATTGTGGAGCTACACGACTGTAACCCTTAGCGAGAGTGGCGTTGAACAGGCTGCATGGAGCAAGATTGGGAGATTGGACGGCCGACTTCAGGGGCATGCTCCAGTAGTGGCGAATGCGGGCATTTTTTTCACCCGTCCTCGGTGGGAAGTGGGCTGCTTTTTCAACTACACAAGTACTCAGATATGGGCGGTTGGTTTTGACCCTTACATCTTTCCCCATGTGCTTGAGGAGCGGCGACTCACGGCCGAAGCTCAAGTCAGCTATCGCATAGCTCGTCACTGGGAAATCCGCCTAGCAATATGGGATATTATCAATCAGCCCTATCGCCGAACTCAAAGATTAGCTAATGCAGACAGCTTCAAGTTAGG
>JANXCJ010000169.1 GCA_025060275.1 Bacteroidia bacterium
GAAGGGACTATGCTGTCCTAAGTGCTGATAAGCATATCGGGTGGCCCGCCGAAGGAGTCTGCGGAGAATATACCCCGCACCTATATTGCTGGGAAGCTGTCCATCCGCTATGGCAAAACTTAGGGCTCGGATATGATCACATACCACCCTAATCGCTACATCTACGACCTTATCTTTACCATAGGCAAAACCTGTAATTTCCTCTACTTTATGGCACAATACTCTGAAAGTATCTATGTCATAGGTAGAAGCCTTTCCCTGAAGAGCCATCGTCAGCCTCTCCAAACCCATACCTGTATCTACACTCTTGAGCGGCAGAGCTTCAAGGCTACCATCTGCTCTGCGGTTGTACTGAATAAACACTATATTCCATAATTCAATTACTTGAGGGTTACCTGTATTGATGAGGGAGGTAGCATCGGGTGCAGGCGTAGGGCGCAAGTCAATGTGTACTTCTGTGCAAGGACCGCAGGGCCCCGTCTCACCCATTTCCCAGAAATTGTATTCTCTTCCGAAAAAAAGAATTTTTTCTGCTGGCACGAAACGGCGCCACAGCTCTTGACTTTCTTTATCAGGGGGAAGCTTCCAGGTCTCATCCCCCCCAAATACCGTGATGTAAAGGCGCTCAGGGGGTAACTTATATACCTCCGTCAGCAGCTCCCAAGCCCACTCAATCGCTTCAGCTTTGAAATAATCTCCAAAAGACCAATTGCCCAGCATCTCAAAAAAAGTATGGTGATATGTGTCATGTCCCACTTCTTCCAAATCGTTATGTTTGCCTGAGACTCGCAAGCACTTTTGTGTATTTGCCACGCGGGGCGCGGGAGGTTCCTTAAAGCCCATGAAGATATCCTTGAAGGGGTTCATCCCCGCATTCACGAAAAAAAGAGAGGGATCATTTTTATTTACGATAGGAGCAGAAGGAACTATGAGATGATTCTTTCCCTTAAAAAACTCTAAAAAAGCCTGACGGGCTTGCGCCATGCTCCACATGAGACAAAGATAGAAGGTTAGTAAAGTTATTTCTATATTTGCGCTGGCATGCCAAGAAAAGTCTTATACGCATCTCTGGGAATAACTATTCTCTTTGCCCAGAATAAATCTTCCAAAAAAGTCAAACAGCTTATAGAAGAAGCAGACAAGGAGTACTATACCTACCGCAATCCTGAAAAAGCTGCTGAGCTATATAAACAGGTGATTTCCCTGGATGCTAACAACCAGTATGCCCTTTATAGATTAGGAAGGTGCTACTGGTACACCAATAACACTGAACAAGCGGTAGAGGCCTACCAAAAGGCCCTAGCAGTCAATACAGAAGCCAATGACACTATCTATCTAGATTTAGGTATAGCCCAGAAAAAAATAGGGCGTTACCCAGAAGCTATTCAGTCCTTTGAAGAATTTCTACGAAGGCATAAAACAGTAGATATCCTCCGTAAGGAAGCTGAGATCGCTCTGGAAGGATGTCATCTCGCCCAGAAGCTTTTAGCGCGAGAACCTGACTATGAGTTAGTGGCACTCACCGCAGCGAATTCACAAGCAGGTGATTACGGCCCAGCTCTTTTTGTAGTTCGTGGAGATACTTTTCTCATCTTTACCAGTCATCGCACAGGCGGACGAGGAAACGCTCGCTTTCCTGAGTATGGAGAACCCATGTACTCTGACCTTTGGTATGTACCCCTAAAAAGCGACTCAGTCTTCTTAGGACGCGTCACCGGAAAAGTACAAAACTTGGGAAAGAAAGTAAATACTGCAGCGAATGATGGGAGTGCCGTTATTTCCCCTGATGGAATGACAATGTACTATAGCATTTGTGGTCAGGGAAAATACCGGAAGTATTGGGGCTGTAGCATATATCAGAGCACCTATGATCCGCAGAAAAAAGAGTGGGGCCCCTTTGAGAAAATAGAAGCTATCGCAGGGCAGCGAGAAGTAGTGGTCAATTCTCGTGGGAAAAAGAAGCTCGTCCCTACTTACGATGCACAGCCTACCCTCTCTCCAGACGGAAATCTCATGTATTTCGTATCTGACCGAGATGGGGGAATGGGCGGTACAGACATATGGTATAGCCAAAGAGTAGGCAAAGAATGGAGCGTCCCTGCCCACACAGGCAAGCTGATCAATACACCTTTCAACGAAATCTATCCCCATGTAGGGCGCGATGGTAAAACGCTTTACTTTGCCTCGGATGGCCACCCGGGATTAGGAGGGTATGATGTATTCAAAGCAGAGGGGCGACTTGCCACCTGGCAGCAGCCGCAAAACCTCGGCTCTCCCATCAACTCTTCCTACGATGATTTTTCTCTCATATGGGTCAGGCAAGATACCCTCGGCTTTGTAGCTTCTAATCGCCCCGGAGGCAGAGGGAGGGATGATATATATTATGTCAGACGCATCTTCCGTCCAAAAATTGAACTTGCAGTGCATGGCACTGTGAGAGACGCCTCCACCAAGCTGCCTATCCCCTTTGCCACTGTAACCCTGTACGAGAGACAAGGAGGTAAGCTAATCCCCAAAGATACTTTCAATACGGACCAAAGCGCCACTTATCGCTTCATGTTGGAACCAGGCAAGGATTATACCCTGATTGGGAACGCTCCCGAATATCTGGCAAACGAAGTATCCGTATCTACCAAAGATGCTACAAAGTCTATGGATTTGGAGGCAGACATAGATATTTTCTTAGACCGCATAGAGATCGCCCGTCCAGTGGTCCTACAGAATATCTATTTTGATTTTGACAAGTATGACATTCGCCCAGATGCGGCAGCCGAATTAGACCGCCTTGCTACTCTTCTCCAGCAGAATCCTACCCTGCGCATTCTCATAGGTGCGCATACAGATACGAATGGTAGCGAGCAGTATAACATCAAACTCTCCAACAACCGAGCTAAGTCAGTCGTAGAGTATCTCAAACAGAAGGGAATTAATCCAAAGCGGCTCTCATGGATTGGATATGGAGAATCTCAACCCCTTATCTACCCAGAGTTATCTGACGCAGATGAGCAAGCCAATAGGCGGGCTGAGTTTCGCATCTTAGGGCTTGATTTTGCAGAAAAATAAGGGGGGGTGGGAGCCTCTGCGCTTAGGGAGTTGTCCTTAAGAGGAAAGTCCGGACGCGTGGGAGCAAGGTCGCCCTCCGCAAGGGGGGGCTGAGAAGCCGCAAGGCTCTCAGACGGATAGGGCCACAGAAAATATACCGCCCCTTTTGGGGTAAGGGTGAAAAGGGACGGTAAAAGCGTCCCCTTGGGCAACCCCCGACCTGCGCAAGGCCAAGTAGCCGGCGATGACGGCTCCCATAGCCGGCGGGTAGGCCGCATAGAGAAATGCAGAGGTAGAAACAGAATCCGGCTTACTACCCACCCCTCGTTTTTTATCTATCTTTGCCTCATGGAAGTTGGCCGATTTCATGATATTTTTTTTGAACAACAGGAAAAAACACGTACCCATGCCAATTGTGCACAAAATGGGGGGCCGTGGCGCACCAATAGCACACCGGAA
>JANXCJ010000016.1:0-19278 GCA_025060275.1 Bacteroidia bacterium
GGAGGTTTCCGCCGTACCCTCCTGTCCCGCAAGGTTATAGGCTCGGAGACGCAACCGGTATTCTCCCTCAGGCAGCTCAGAGAAGCGGTATTCTACTACACCTTCGTTGGGTTTGTCTCGTTTGCCCTTGAAGTAGGAGCTTAGGAAGTACTCTTTGTCATTGAGAGTAGCCTTGAGCTCTCTACCCACAGCTAGCCCAGAGAGATTGATACCCAAGCTATCATAAAGGAAGGCTATGAGAAGCGGATTAGGATGGGTCCATGAGCCACTTACCCAGCTGGTATCATTGATGTAAAGGCGGATATGCGGTGGGGATAGCTGAGGCGGGAGAGTATCTGGACAACATACTATGAACCGGCTTTCAGCACCTGCGGCAGTACGCCCATCGGTAGCTTGTGCCCAAATTGATATACGCCCCGCACCAGGCTGAGGAATTACATCCACAGGTAGATAAAAGGTAAGTTCAAAAACCCCATCTTTTACAGTAGCCCTTCCACTGAAAAGAAGGATTTCCTGTGCCTGAAAGGCTGTTCTATTCAGAAGAGTATAACGAGTCAAAGATTTGTCCCAAACTCGGATCGTTACCTCTCCTTGGAAGTCTGATATGAGACTATTGAGGCTATCTCGTATTTCTCCTCGCAGTCGCACGGCTCTAAGAGGACGGAGGGTGTCGGGCTGTGTCTCAGAAGGTGCTCCCGCTCCCAAGTGGGTAATCACGACTTTGTAGAGGGGTACTCCTAAAGGCAAATATGGGTCCCCTAAAAATGCATAAGAGCGAGTGTTTATATGCATTCCGCCGCCCCAGCTTCGGTTTTTGGTTCCCTGCATGAGCTCCCCTAAGCGTAGGGGGCGCTGCGGTCTTATCTGTTCAGCTAACTCCCTATAAAAGTTCTGACTAAGTGCAAAGTTGAGACTTGAGAATACTTTTCGGGTGGAAGTGAGAAGCCCTATCGCCCCCCTCTGCGGGAGAAAGAGAACCTCTATGCCTCCACTACGAATGGAGGGGGCATCCCATTTACCCCACTCACACGTAGCAGTTACGAAGAATAGATACTTGTGATGATTTTGAAGCTGTTTTACAAGGGGTATAGGGAAAAAATCAAATCCTTGTAAAGTGTATTCATTTCCATGTCCTACATAGTGGACTATAAAAGCCCCTTGGTTTAGATGAGCCATGAGAGCCTCTCTCGCCTCGGGGAATGTCAGTCCAGAGGCTCTAGGCTGGGCAGGATAGCGGTCTAGGTAAATTTTCGTTATATCCAGATAGGGTATATTCTGAGCGACTTGTACGGCGAGCTGTTCTGCTTGGCGAGTGTGTTCGCCACCATCCTTGTAGTCAGAGAAAAAGACTATCTTTTGAAGCCAATCATCCCGGGTAGTGGAGGGATTCTGTAAGTAATCGCTTACCTTCTGAAGGTATATTTCTAAGTCAGAGAGAGTGTAGGTAGGGATGCGTGTGACCCCCATGTCTAATAGGTGAGTCTGAATAGCTCTATCTCTAGGGTCATAGTTTGCAGCGCCCCCACCCTCTCCCCAGTATCCTTCATCCGCATCCAGGAAAACGAAGAAGTCATCACTTCCATAAGAAGTGGGGGGATAGAAACTTTCTCGGCTTTGATAAGTAGGAAAGAGTGTGATACCTTCTTCCTTGAAGTTATAGCTTGCCGCACCTATAATTAGGAGATGCTGTGGCTGGTCTTCTGGGGTAACTGCCCGCACATACAACATGCGTAGGAAATTCCGAAGTGCACAAATATCAGGACGCCCCCCTGAGAATTCGTTATACAATTCTTGAAGGGTCACTACAGCACAAGACCCCGCCTCGGGATGTAACTCACAAAAGCGTCGAGCTAAGGAGGCTTGAGCAGAGGTAGTAGCTATCACAAATTGAATATTTTGCAAAGCGTGTAGATTCTGATTAGGCACCGCACCTACAGGTTGTACTTCATAAGCAGACTCTGGCTTAAACATACAATATCGCCGCAGAGTGTCCCCAGAAGCTCTAAATTCAAAACCATTAGATAGCGGGCTGGTGGGAACAACAAGGGGGTAAGTGCTGTAAGTAACATCCCAGAGCATCGGAGCCTCAGAAGCCTGAGCTTGAACCTGCCAGACACGCCCAGGAGGTAAATAAAAAGTGCTTTGTCCCCCTTGCCAAGTTAGAGGATGCCATCCGATTATTTCTATGTAATCTAAATATCCTTGCCCTCCCCCCGTGTAAGCGAGGGTAAGAGAAGGGTTTGGAGGGGTATTATAAAGGGCCCGAGAAGCATGTCCCCATCGGGCTTGATAGCTGTCTGAAGGACCGGGAATAGGCGGTACAGGGATAGTTGCCAGTGTATTACCTAAAAAGCTAATAGTGAACTGACTTGGATTTAGGCTAATGGCAGCTACCTGTACACGCAGATAAAGGCTATCCATAGCTGGCAAGGGCAAGGTGAGGTTGAGAGTGGGACTAGCGGAGCTCATCATTTCTCCCAACCACACTCTTCCTGACTTGAGGACATTGGTGAGCTCTTTTTCATGAAAGAAGAGGGTCATTACCTGTGTGCGAGGAGTGGGAGAACCTGAAGGAGGAGATTGAGTCTGGATACGCGTGCCTACACCTTTATCAAACGTGATAAAGTAATAGCATTTATCTGTGTAGGGATTTTTGAGATGGAAGTAAGGTCTGAGTAACTGCCCGCTAAAGAGATACCAACTATCAGGCTCATCAGCCCAGAAATACACAGCATCCTGCTCATCCCAGCGATCGTCCACATCTCCAGGAAAATAGACAGGGATTTCTACTAAATCATCAGGCTGAGGGTCGCTATTGCGCTGCGATAGGAGACCGCCCCGCTGTCCGTACAGGCGAAAATCTTTAGGATTTACTGCAGCAGGGTCTATTCCCAGGGCACGAAGGGTCTGAGCAGTGATTTTGTAAATGCCCCCCTTTTCCGTAGAGATTTTGTACCACCTTCCAGTGGCCAGTACAGATTGACTGGCAAACTGGACATCAGCGGCTCGGGCATTCCCTTGTGCAGGAGGTATAGGATAGAGTACATGAGGAGGTAGGCTATTCCACAGGCGTAGCCGCTGACCCGAGCGATGAATTTGCCAAGTGTATTGATATAAGTGCTGTACAGGACGCTTTCGGTAAGTAAGAGGCTCAGACAGGATAAAGGGAGTGGGAGGGTACCATTCTTGACCCTCCTCCCAAGGAATACGTTCTATCCACTTTTGAAAATCCCCTACGGTATCTCTATAAACCCCTCCTTCAGAAACCTGCAATCTGAAATGTCCTTCCAAAACTTGTAAGCTAACAGGCGGCAACTCAGCTGCATAAGGGTCTGCAACCCACTTTTGTCCCCACACTAGCGCACCCAACAGCAGCCATCGTATCATAATACAATAGAGAGCGTGCGTGTCCCCAGCAGGATTCGAACCTGCGACCCGCGGATTAAGAATCCGCTGCTCTACCGCTGAGCTATGGGGACATTACAAAAGTAACGCATTTTGAAGTATGTTTGTGCGATGCTTGTATATGCGGCAATAGGACTCTTTGGGTGCCTCGCACTAATAGGAGGCGCGATAGCTGTGATGCTCCGAAACCCCGTATATGCCGTACTATCCTTAGTAAAATCTATGATAGGGATAGCCATAATATATTTCCTTCTCAGTGCCGAATATATTGGAGCTATCCAGATTATTGTGTATGCAGGGGCTATCCTTGTAGCTTTCCTTTTTGTAGTGATGCTGGTCAATCTCTCTTCTGAGGATATACCCCCTCTACCCCGAGGACTTCCATTATATGGAGGTATAGGATTAGCTCTGGGATGGATGTTGCTCTTTCTCTGGGCCGGTTTTTCTATTCGTGAAGTACCCTCTTCTACCCAGTTTTATTCTGAGGAGACATTATCACTTCCTTACCTCTACGGTTCTGTCGCCCCCTTAGGAAAAACCCTATTCACGGCTTATGCCTTCCCCTTCGAGCTTCTCTCTCTCACCCTCATAGTAGGCATGATTAGCGCTTCCCTACTGGTCAAAAGAAAGAAGGAGATATGAGCATAGAGATTTTGTATAGCGTTTTAGCCTTAGCAGGTGCTCTTTTTAGCATGGGCATCTTAGGGCTTCTGCTTCGGCGAAATCTCTTATTAGCCTTTTTATCTATTGAGCTCCTAATCAATGCAGCTAATCTCAATTTTCTGAGTTTTTCTCGCTACCATAATGAACCTACAGGCGCAGTATTTGTACTATTTGGGATTTGTTTGGCAGCTGTAGAGGCTGTAGTAGGCCTAGGACTGATTGTACGCGTATTTAGGGTACAACAAGATTTAGGCTTTGCGAAATTGAGCTCTCTAAGATGGTAAGCACGCTTCTTCCCTTAGGGCTGGCCCTTCCATTATTGGGAGCAGTTACTATTGGACTGGGAGGGCTATGGCTCCCCTCCCTAAGAGAACAGCGACAACTCTTAGGAGGGATAGCTACGCTGCTTGTAGGGATAACCTTCTCATTATTTCTTTTTACTTTTTTGGGGTATGAAAAACCCCTATACTTTGCCTTTACTTGGGACTGGTTTGCTTTAGAGCCTCTGCGGGTTCCGCTGCGCTATCAAGTAGATAGCCTCAGCTTGTGGATGGCCCTAATCATAACGGGAATAGGAACGCTCATCCATCTTTACTCTATTGGTTACATGGGATCGGATGAGGGAGCCTGGCGGTACTTCGCTCTTCTGAATCTGTTCATTTTCTCCATGCTTACATTGGTTTTAGCGGACTCTTTACCCCTTTTATTCTTAGGCTGGGAGGGCGTAGGGGCCTGTTCATATTTCTTAATTGGATTCTGGTTTGCAGAGGAAGGAAATGCTAAGGCGGCCCAGAAAGCATTTATTATGAATCGGATTGGGGATGTGGGGCTTTTGGCAGCGATGATTATTCTATACGCCGAAACAGGCACTTTTGACATAGATCGCCTCAAAAGCTTTTCCTATGCGGGGGATACAGCGTATGTAGTAGGGATCCTATTGTTTTTCGCTGCCACAGGTAAGTCTGCACAGATACCTTTATATACTTGGCTGCCAGACGCCATGGCAGGGCCTACTCCTGTCTCCGCTCTTATTCATGCGGCTACAATGGTTACGGCGGGTATTTATCTTCTTGCTCGGATGGACTTCCTCTATAACTCTGCACCTGAAGCCCTCTATATTGTGGCAGGTATTGGAGTAGCTACGGCACTTTTGGGAGCAGCGATTGCGCTTGCTCAGCATGACATCAAGAGGATACTTGCTTACTCTACCGTTTCACAGTTAGGCTTCATGTTTGCGAGCATTGGTGCAGGGGCTTACACCTTAGCAATCTTCCATGTTTTTACTCATGCCTTTTTCAAGGCACTACTCTTTTTGGGGGCAGGAAGCGTTATCCATACCGTGGACACACAGGATATTCGGGAGATGGGAGGACTGCGGGCTAAAATGCCGATTACTGGAGTTACTTTTTGGGTGGGGGTCTTAGCTATTGCAGGGCTGCCTCCCCTCGCAGGATTCTTTTCAAAAGATGAAATATTAGCGGCTACCTACACCAGAGGACAAGCGGGCGAAACTTTATACTATATCTTCTGGGGCATTCTCATGGGCGTAGCCTTCCTCACAGCCTTTTATATGGGTAGGATGGCATGGCTTACTTTTGAAGGGACTTATCGGGGACGAGTTTCTATTCACGAAAGTCCTATGGTGATGACCATTCCTTTGCTCTTATTAGGGATAGGTTCTGTAGGAGCAGGGTTTGTAGGGTTGCCTTCAATATTAGGTGGCTCGTGGCTTCGGGAGAAGTGGCTCTCTCGCAGTGTGCAAGACATGGCTCTTCCTCATCTCTCACATGAGACTGAGATTTTTCTGATTATAGCCTCTACTATGATAGCTATTATAGGACTTCTGGCAGCCTGGTACCTATATGGAAAGAGAGGGATAGAAGGAGACAAACTCCTTAGTGCTCGCTTGGCAGGCATTTATGCCTGGCTGGCGAGCCAAGCCAAAGTAGACCTACTCTATGAAAGGATATTTGTGCAATCTTACTATGTGATAGCCGATTTAGCCAAAGATATAGTAGGCTCGTGGGTAGGAAGACTCTTACCCAATACAGTAGTAAAAGGTATACAAGGTTTATCAGACCTCTTCTCTAGGCTCCATGTGGGGTATGTGCCCCTTTATGTGGCTTACATGATAGGGGCAGGACTTCTATTTGTCCTTTGGATGGTACTTACTTAGATTTGAAGAAAGTATGAGGCATATCCTACTAATCCTATTATTTTGGGGTATGGCTTCTGGTCAGCTACCCCCTCTTATAGATAGGGAAATCTTCTTTGGGGACCCTGAATTAGTAGGAGTGGAGGTTTCGCCAGATGGACGCTGGATTTCTTACCTCAAGCCATATAAGGGCACCCTCAACATATGGCTTCAACGCATCCAAGATGGAGAATTAGGAGATGCCTTTCCTATTACTGCTAGCGAAAGGCGCCCTATCACGCAGTACTTCTGGTCCTACGACAGCCGATATGTGCTTTATTCACAGGATAAGGATGGAGACGAGAATTATCACCTCTATCGCATAAGCCTTGCTGAGGTTGGACCGGGAAAAATCCCCCAAGCCACAGACATGACCCCCGGAGAAAATATACGAGTAGTACTCTACGGCCTTCCTAAAGAAAAGCCTCAAATAGCTTATTTAGGGATCAACAAGCGAGACCCCACTCTACATGACTTATACGAACTAAATATACCCACAGGCGGATTGCGATTACTTTATGAGAATAGAGAGGGTATTTTGGGGTGGGCTATAGATGCTTTAGGGCGGATTCGTTTTGCCCAGAAGATGGGACCCGAAGGAGAAACACAACTATTTGAGGTAAAGAGCAAAGGTTCTAATTTCTCCTTCAAGAAGATATATGAGACGACATGGGAGGAAGCAGTTAGTATTGCTCAAGTTCCCAGAAAAGGAAAAGTAATCTACCTTATCACCAATAAAGGAGTAGATAAATCCAGGCTCGTGACCTTTGACCCCACGACGGGCAAGGAGCAAGAAATCCATACGGACCCCCTGAACCGAGTAGACTTAGGCAGCGCACTTTTTGATGAGAAAACAGATAAACTCCGAATGGTTTCATACCTGGATGATAAGCGGCGCAGATACTTCTTTGACTCCAAGCTGGAAAAGTGGTTCAAAAAATGGGAATCTCTCTTACCCGAGGGAGAAGTAGGGCTTACCGGCTTGTCTGATGAGGAAAGATATGCCGTAGTGGTATATACCAGTGACAGAGAGCCCGGACGCTACTATCTCTGGGATGCGCAAAAGGAAATTTTGCGAGAAATTGGAAAAAGCAGACCTAACCTACCTAGCGAGCACCTGAGCGAAATGCGCCCTATCCGTATTCGCACAAGAGATGGGGCTGAACTCCCCGCCTACCTCACACTGCCTAAAGGCATAACACCCAAAAATCTCCCCGCAGTCCTATATGTACATGGAGGCCCGTGGGCACGCGATGACTGGGGATATGATGGAGTAGTGCAGTTTCTGGCAAATAGAGGATACGCTGTGCTTCAAGTTAATTTTCGTGCCTCCACAGGATATGGTAAGGCTTTCCTAAATGCCGGAAATAAGCAGTGGGGTACGGGTATTATGCAACATGATCTCACTGATGCTGTCCAGCAGCTTATCCGGGAAGGAATTTTTGATCCGCATCGCATAGCTATCATGGGGGGCTCCTACGGCGGGTATGCAACCCTCGCAGGGGTAACTTTCACACCCGAGCTGTATGCGTGCGGAATATCTATCGTAGGGCCCTCCAGTATCATCACCTTAATTCGTTCCGTGCCGCCCTACTGGAAGCCTCTTATAAAAGTCTTCCATAATCGTGTAGGCAACCCTGATGACCCTCAAGATTTAGAACGGCTCAAGGCACAGTCTCCTCTTTATCACATAGAGCGCATCCAAGTCCCTCTACTAATAATTCAAGGTGCAAATGATCCGCGTGTAAAGCAGCAGGAGTCGGACCAAATCGTAGCCGCTTTACATGCCAAAGGCTATCCCGTACGCTATCTCTTAGCTCCAGATGAGGGACATGGCTTCCAGAACTATGATAACCGCATGGCGATGATGGTAGCTATTGAACAGTTCTTAAGCGAGCGTCTGGGCGGCAGATTACAGCCAGAAGTGCCCGAAAAGATTGCTAAGCGCCTCCAAGCTATCAGTGTAGACCCCAGTACGGTAAAAATAGAGAATTCTTCACGAGAGCTTTCACAAGCCGCTCTTAGCCTGCGAATAACAAGTCCTCTGAAGAGTCGCTGGATTTATCAGGTATCTTTGCGGGGGCGGCAGGTCTCTGCCAAAGCTACAGAGGAATGGAAAAAAGTCCCCACAGGGTGGGAGTATGTAGAAAGTGTGGAATCTGAGGAACTCCCCACTCTGCGAACAGCAGACACGCTGAAAGTAGATGAGCGAGGCGAACTCCTTTCTTACCAACGCATTCAGCAAGGTGTTCAGCTTTCCCTAAGGCGAGAGGGGGAGCAGCTAAAAGGGGACATAGAATTCATGGGACAAAAAAATTCTCTCTCTCAAAAACTAAATGGAAAGCCTGCTTATCCCACTAATAGCGCTTTGCGCTACTATCTTGCTTCTCTTCCTCTAATGAAGGGCTATACAGCCACATTTCCGCTCTTTTCATTTCAGCAAGGCACATTTCAGGATGCCCGAGTGAGAGTAGAAGACGAGGAGAAAATCACTGTGGGAGGACAAGAACGTTATACCTGGAAAATACACATTGAAGCAGAGGGCGTCAAGCAGACTATCTGGATAGATAAGGACACAGGCCTTCCATGGCGTACGCAAGCTAGTATAGGGGGAGCTAGCATGATAGGAGACAGGATAGAGTAGAGGCTCTTTTTCGTTATTTATGACCTAAATGGGGGAGGCCAAAAAGTGGGATGAAAATACTTCTATACGAGTAGGGGCTGTATCATTACGAACCACCCCCTTAGATTTCAAAGGGAATGTAGAGAGAGTACGCACATTCATCAAAAAAGCCCAAGAAGGAGGTGTGCACATTCTTGTTTTTCCTGAGCTGTGTCTTTCTGGGTATGAGTGTGGGGACTTTTTCTGGCATCCGTGGGTAGCTGCTGCGGCCTGGGAAGCTCTACTTTCTCTTCTGCCCGATACACAGGGGATATGGGCGGCAGTAGGTATGCCCTTGGAGATAGGGGGGCGTCTCTATAATGCAGCAGCATTTATCGGAGAAGGGCAAATAGGAGGGTTTGCACTCAAACGCAATCTCCCTAATGAAGGGGTATTTTATGAGCCTCGCTGGTTCACGCCTGCCCCTATTGATAGACTTGTAGAGCCCAAAAGCGGTGCTCCTGCAGGCTATGCCCTACCCTTCTTATGGAATGGATATCATATAGTGATAGAAATTTGTGAGGATGCGTGGCGCCCCCAACGCCCACTAGAAGTTACACATGCCCATATCGCCTTATGTTTGAACGCCTCTCCTTATGAGATGCGTAAAGCTGAACGGCGCCGGCGCCTCATCCAAGAAAGTAGCTATCGCTATCATTGTGTATATGCCTATGCAAACCTCTTGGGCAATGAAGCAGGCAAGCTAATCTATGAAGGAGAAAGCATGATTGCTTGGGAAGGTCGTATTCTGGGAGCCACTCGCCGTTTTTCCTACGAAGATGGAGAGTGGGTCTGGGTAGAACTCAGCACAGCCCAGCTCAACCGAAGTGCTCGCAAGAATACCGCTCCCATACCTCAAAATCCTATCCCTATACCTTCCGAACCTCTGAGGGGGGAGGAGACTTTTACCTCTTCTCATGATCATTTCGCTCATTTGTCCTCCAATAATATTTGGGAAGAGCTTACAGAAGCCATAGCGATGGCTTTGTGGGATTATCTATGGAAAAGCCACAGTAGGGGTTTCGTTGTCTCTTTATCAGGTGGGCTAGACTCAGCTGCATGCGCTATCTTGGCTCAGTTAGCCTTAACATGGGCAAAGGAGAGATTAGGAGCAGAAAAGTATGCGCAACGTTTATCCTACATGCCGAAGGGGCAATTGCCCCAAGTACATGCTTTCTACCAATCTACTGCCCAGAGTAGCAAAGAAACCTTCCGCAGGGCTCAAATGCTTGCCAAAGAAGTAGGTATAGCTTTTTACGCCTGGAACTTAGAAGATGTAGTTCAAGCATATGAGCGCAAGGTTGAAGGCTGGTTAGGTCGGCCTCTCTCGTGGGAGCAGGATGATATTGCTCGTCAAAACCTTCAAGCAAGAGCTCGCATTCCAGCGCTGTGGATGGTAGCTAACCTTTTAGGTGCCCTCCTTCTCACTACAAGCAATCGCAGTGAGATCGCAGTAGGGTACTCTACGATGGATGGAGATACTTCGGGTGGACTTGCCCCCATTGGAGGAGTGGCAAAGGCAGACCTACGCGAGTGGGGCCTCTGGGCAGCAGAGAGATTTGGCTGGCCTACGCTCCGAGAAATAACCCTCAGTACTCCCACGGCAGAGTTGCGTCCAGGAGGTCAAGCAGATGAAGAAGACCTCATGCCATATCCCCTACTCAACAAGCTGGAAATCTCTCTCGTGCGAGAAGGGCTATCCCCCCGCTCTCTGAAAGCTCTCAATGTACCCTCGGAATGGGCGGATAAGTTTATTCGGCTTTTTGAAACGAGCCAATGGAAGCGAGAAAGATTAGCACCTGCTTTTCATGTGGATGGACATGATTTAGACCCTCGCGGGGCAGGGCGCTTTCCTATCCTCCATGCTCTAAGGCAGAATAGCTAATTTTGTTACATGTGGCGATTTTTGCGAACCCTCATAGCATTCGTCATTGCGTTTTTCCTTACAATGCTTATCGGAGGGGTGCTATGGGTAGGTGTTATAACCGTAGGTTTCTCTTTAGCAGGGGGGAAATCTAAGGAAAGTAAGCCTTTGACCGATGAAGGATGGCTGCGTATGTCCCTATCTGGAGAGCTGAAAGAGTACCAAGAAGAGCCCGGCATAAATATCTCTCTTCTAAGCATAGCCTTTGGTGGGACAATGAAGCGTCCTCCTACATTAGAAAAGATTCGGAAGGCCTTAAAGGAAGCCGCAGAGAATGAAAAAATAAAAGGTATCGTACTAGAGTTGGGAGATTTCACTGCTTACCCTGCTCAGGTACAACAGCTCGGACGATGGCTACTGGAATTCAAGCAGCGATCCAAGAAACCCATATATGCCTATGGAGACTACTTCTCGGAACTTACCTATTATTTAGCCACCTATGCAGATACTATTGTGCTTTATCCCCGTGCTGGCGCATTTATTGAGTGGAATGGATTAGCCTCAGAAAATATCTTCTTTAGAAAATTCTTTGATAAATGGGGGGTAAAACCAAAAGTGTTTCGGGTAGGGCGATATAAGTCTGCAGCAGAGGACTTTACAGATGAGAAGTTCTCTGAAGATAATCGTCAGCAAATAACAACTCTCTTAGAGGACGTATGGAATGAATGGATAGATTCCATAGCTAAGCGTAGAGGTATACCCAGCGAGAGTTTGAGAGTTTGGCCGGAGAGGTATATCTTCTTGCCCGCAGAAGTGGCTTATGCTAACAAGATGGTGGACCTTCTCTCTCCATGGCATGTATGGGTGAAGCGCTTCATTCCTAAAGATAAAGATGAACCTGCCTTTGTAGAGGTCTCTCAATTAGCTCAGAGGGAAGAAAAGAAAGAGAAAAAGGATGAACAAATTGCTATTCTGTATGCAGAGGGAGGTATAGGGGCTGAGGAGGATATTAGCGCAGAAAAGTTAGTGCCTGTAATACAAAAGATTGAGAAAGATGAAAAAGTCAAAGCAGTGGTACTGCGTGTAAATAGTCCGGGAGGCTCTGTGCTAGACTCTGACAAGATTACGCGCGCCCTCCAATCTCTCAAGACAAAAAAACCCCTTGTGGTTTCTATGGGAGGTGTAGCAGCCTCAGGGGGCTACTACATCTCCGCTCTGGCTAACAAGATAGTCTCAGAACCTACCACTATTACGGGTTCCATAGGAGTCATAGCCCTATTCTTTGAACTAAAGGAGCTAATAGAAAAGCACTTAGAGCTGCGCACTGACCGAGTCAAGGTAGGAGGTAAATATGCAGACTTTCCGACTTCTCTGAGAGAAGCTACCCCCGAAGAGGACGCTTACTTACAGGGAGAGATTAATCGGATTTATGAAGAGTTTCTTAGTGTGGTGAAAGAAGGACGAAGGTATCCCTCCCGTGAAGCTGTGCATACTATTGCACAAGGCAGAGTATGGTCAGGCAAAGATGCAAGAGATATTGGTTTAGTAGATACGTTAGGAGGACTGGAAACAGCCATAACTTTAGCAGCACAAGCCGCCTCCCTCAAAGAGTATAGTCTAAAGGTTTATCCCGAACCCGAAAATTTCTTTCAACGTTGGCTAAAAAACTTTGATCTGATCAAAACGTATTTCACTTTTTCTCTTCGTAAGCGTTCTTTGCCTGATGCATTTCAAATGTACTGGATAGATGAGTTCAGAATATTCTAATAACTGAGCAGGAGATGGAGATAGAGCTTCTCTGGCCCCTCATTCAAGACCTTATTCAAGGCCCGCAGGTTGCGGAGGAAGATTGGGTTTTTCTTCGTCAGAATGCAGATACGCTTGGGTGCCCCGAGGCAGTTTTGCGAGCGATAGTACAAGCTCGTTTAGCAAGTGGCCAGACAGAAATCCTCCCCAAAGTACAAGCCCTGAGCGCCCTGATAGAGTCTTTGGGCGCTGAGGCTAACCGGAAGATTTCATTTATTGTGGAGGTAGCCCAGTACTTAGGATTACCTATAGATTTGGGGCAAGTGCTTGTCCAGGTGCCGCGTAGTCCAGCCCTTCGCTATCTTGTGCGACTTTTGAAGGCAGTAGAAATGGTAGGTGACCGTTCTATCCTATCAGGCTGGGTGGAAGCTCAAGCGGCATCTCTCCACTTTTCTAAGGATGTAGTGGAAGCTCTCACACATCTATTAGAGGCTGCAAAAGAAAAATCCCTACAAAAGGCTTTAGAGAGCTATTGGACTATTTTGAACGCTTTACAGAAGCAGGGCATGCCTGCTGTGGAGATGGCTTATTTGATGGACTTGGCTCGTGAGGCACGCTTAGCAGACCCGATTAGCCAAGGGCTCCAAGAATACCTTCGCATGCGTCATCGTGGTACCTCTTCTCTGGAGTCATTAGCCTATCTTGTGCGCAGCTTCATCCAGAAAGGGGTTCTATCAGAAGAAGAGCTGCCTTTCTTACGAAAGATTGCTGAAGAGGAAGGTATCCATGAGGCTGTCTTACAGGGTATAATTGAGCTAGAAAATACGCAGCGTCGCTCCACCACGATAGGATTCGGAGCAGAAATGCTCCAGCCGCTCATCCGTGCGCTGATTAGCACAAAACAGATGAATGAAGCAGCGCTGCGTCTGCTCTCTCAACGAGGCAATGAAGTAGGCGTAAGCAGAGCCTCCTTAGAAGCGCTTATAGAGTTAGAAAGCCAGATTCTGGAAAAGAAAGCTAAGTTTCCTCAAAGCTTACAGCCGCTGATAAGGACGCTTGTAGAAAATGCTACTATTTCAGACGACAAGCTAATCTACCTAATCAAAAAGGCACAAGAAATGGGCGGTTCCGACAAAGTGGTTAGGAGCTTAGTACAGATAGAAATAACCGCTCAAAAAAAGGCTCAGCAAGAGAAGCCTTTCTTAGCAGCACTGCCTCCTTCATCTCCCCCTCCACCAGAACCTCCAAAAGTAGAAGAAAAGGTTTCCTCAATACCACCTCCTTCTGAGTCTGCCCCACCTCCGACCCCTCCCAAAACTCCCCTGCAAACTAGTGTTTCTCACACCTCAAAGAGTCTCACTTTCCCTTCAGGAGGACATTTCCCTCTGCTCGCTGCTGATTTTCATTTCATGAAGATATTTTCTCTAAGAAATGAAAAAGATATAGTAAGACGAGCGGAAATATTTGCAAAAGAGGGTAGGATTATATGGTATGCTTTTTTAGAGTATGGGGAGAGGGAGTATGTCCTTGTCGTCAAGGGGCGTCCCGAGCATCGCTTTGAAGAGGTGGTAGGCTGGGCTATCAGCCCAACAGGCGAAGTAATCGCAGTAAAACATCGTTCGCAAGGCAACTACCGAGTATATCTAAATGGAGAAGAGGGAAGGCCCTTAGAGGAGATATCCAACCTTGTTCTCTCTCCTAATCATAACCATTTAGCTTATATAGGGCGTAAAGGAGAAGAGTTCTTTGTATTCATGGACAATATTGGCATGGGACCTTTCATCCAAGTAGGCAACCTTGTTTTCCGTCCAGGCACAGAAAATGAGCTTTTCTTTACCTACCAAGTAGAAAAAAATAAGTGGCTGATTAGAGACTACCTCAATAATACTTACGGCGAGCCCGCTGCCTCCATAGATCATCTCACTTTTTCGCCAGACGGACGCAGAATGGTGTATGCAATCCTCAAGAACCGCAAATTTTACCTGCGAGAAGGAAATCAAATAGGAGAACCTTTTGATCTTATATCCGATGTGCGCTTTACAGAAGATAGCCGACACCTTGTGTATCTGATTCAAAAGGGAATGCAAAGGGGAATTACGTGGGACCATGAGGTTCTCCTCATGGGAGAGGGTGTTTCCAGCGTTACTTTATCTCCAGATAGTCGTTTTGTAGCTTACACTGTCCGTGAGAAAGATCAACATTTCCTTTGCATCCACAAAAAGCAATTAGGTCCCTACGAGAGAGTAGAGCGTCCCTTTATAACACGGACTAAGCCTTCTGTGATATACCCCGCGGTTCTGCAAGGACGTAGTTATATTTTCGTGAATGGAGCCCCCGAAGGAGGACCTTTTGACACTATTCTGAAATTTACGGGAAGAGGGGATAGTTATGCAGCCTTTGTAAAGAAAGGTACTGAGGGTCAGGCTGTCATGCACAATGGCAAAATCGGCTCTACTTATTCTACTGTGGATCAGCCTACATGGGATAGCACAGGAAAGAATTTAGCATACATAGCTCGTAAGAAAGGTGGCTGGAGCGGCGTAGTATGGAACGAAACTGAAAGCGACCAGTACGACTTCGTTCAGCATCTCACCTTTAATTCAGAGGGTAAAGCCTTATTATTCTTTGCTCGCAGGCGAGATGGCTGGTATGCCGTGCTCAACGACAAACCCTTGCCCGAAACCCTCTGCCACGAGATTCTATCTGCCCCTGTCTACGACGAGAAGAGTAAGACATTTTACTACCTCTATCGCCAAGGCAAGGACTTATACGAAGGACGCATAACTCTTACATAGTCTTGTATTCGTGGGCTTACGCTGCCTCTTAGTAATCACAGGAGTTCTTCTGTGGGGACAGGATAAGCCCGCCTACCTCTTTTACACCCCTAAGGGCAAGCAGCTCTCCTACAAGCAGGTTCTCCAGAAATTGAAAACAGCTGATGTAGTTCTCTTTGGAGAGATACACAATAATCCTATCGCGCACTGGCTCCAATATGAGCTCCTGAAAGACCTACACATTCATAGGCCACAAGAGCTTCTTTTAGGGATGGAAATGTTAGAGACGGACCAACAGCAGGTGATTACGCGCTACCTTAGGGGAGAGATAGCCTCATTAGAGGACCTCTCCAAGGAAACTAAGCTCTGGCCTAACTTTCGCACAGATTATGCGCCTCTTATAGAATATGCCCGTACTCACAATATCCCCGTATACGCTACGAATGCACCCCGCCACATAGTTCGGCAGGTGAGTCAAAAAGGCTTAGTTGCTATGCAAGAATGGACGCCTGAAATGATTTCATACATCGCTCCGCTTCCCATCGCCCGCTTAGACTCCTTACGAAGCTATCAGCAACTCTACGAGATAGCACAACAGCATGGTATGGATCCAAATTCCTTTCGCTTAGCTCAGATGCTAAAAGACGCTACAATGGCCCACCGTATAGCTCAGGCTTGGAGGCAGGGCTTCATCTTCTTTCATATCAATGGGCGCTATCATAGCGATTATCATGAGGGTATTGCAGCCTACCTCCGCCTGTACAATCCTAAGCTAAACGTAGTAGTTATAACTACGGAGGAGTTCCCAGAGCCTGAAGCCTATAAGCCCCAAGCCCCTCCCTTAGCGGACATTATACTTGTAGTGCCCCAAAGTATGACAAAAACCCACTGAGCCATGATATATGACGTGGCAATAGTTGGAGCAGGTATTGTAGGTGCTGCAGTGGCTTATAGGCTTCGTCAGGCATGGCCTGAAGTACGACTGGCAGTGCTGGAAAAAGAGCCACAACCTGCCACCCATCAAACAGGCCGTAATTCAGGGGTCATTCACTCTGGAATCTACTATAAGCCGGGCTCCCTCAAAGCCATTTTATGCGCAAAAGGCAGAGAACAGCTCTATGCCTTTGCTAATGCCGAAGGAATACCTCATGAACGCTGTGGCAAACTCATCGTAGCAGTGAACGAATCAGAACTCCCTCGCTTGGAAGCCCTATACGAACGAGGACTGCAGAATCAAATTCCGGGTATTCAAAAATTGAAAGCAGCAGATATACCCCTCTACGAGCCAGAGTGCCGAGGTGAAGGAGCCATTTACGTCCCTGTTACGGGAATTATTGATTACAGGGCAACTACGGAGCGGCTACTCTCTCTTAGTAGAGCAGATACTTTTTATGACTCCTGCGTCAAATCTTTAGAATTCAAAGAGGGTAGATATCTCATTTATACACCTCGTGAGAAAGTAGAAGCGGCATACCTGATTGGATGTGCAGGGCTACAAGCAGACCGTCTCGCTCGTTTAGACCATCTTAGGCCTCCGCTTCGTATCGTTCCTTTTCGCGGGGACTATTATGAGTTATCTCCAGCGTCTCGGTGGAAGGTTCGCAACCTAATCTATCCCTTGCCACACCCTACCTATCCTGTGTTAGGAGTTCACCTGACCCGGATGATAGATGGGAGCGTGGAGGCAGGACCTAACGCGGTTTTTGCCTGGGCGAGGGAGATTTACCACCGAGCGGGCTTTTCTTTACAGGATACTTGGGATGCGCTTACCTTCCGAGGTACATGGCGTTTCTTCTATAAGCATTGGCGAGAGGGATTAGCAGAGTACCAGAGGGCTTTCTCTAAGCATCTTTTCTGGGAGAGTGTGCGCCGACTTGTACCCTCTATAAGAAAAGAAGAGCTACACCCTGCACGGGTAGGGATTCGGGCTCTGGCTCTCACACCTGATGGCTCTTTCTGGGATGACTTCTACTTTGTTTCCACGGAACGTAGTCTGCATGTTTTGAATGCTCCCTCTCCAGCAGCAACCGCTGCCCTTGCCCTAGCAGAAGAAATCCTCAAGAAAGCCTTTGCTACATGGCGCTTTTCCTCTCCAGTCCCTATTACTGGACTCTGAATCCCCCTCTCACCCCTCTTTGGAAGGGACAAGAAGGAAAGGGAGTGATTTTTATCTCTCCTGAAGACACAGCGGAAGCCTCTTTGGAGCTTCTAAAAAAAGTATTACAATCTATCAAGCTTTGGCCAGGGGAGATGTCCGTATGGGTAGCACAAGCACCTCTCTCTCCTGCAAGGGTTCAGATTTTTTCAGAGAAAGTGCTCTGGGTGATGGGGAAGCTTTTGCCTTCTCTAAAAATCGGGGTCTATGAATTTCCTTCCCTTACCCTTGTAAAAACAGTACCAGCGGGATATCCTCCTCATCCGCTCTTATGGGTTCTACCTTCTCTCACGGAAATGCTCCAAGATGAGAAAAAGAAAAGACTTACTTGGCAGTGGATTCGTCCATTGGCTATGCACTCGTAGCCTCCACAGGTGCTGCCCGAGCGGGCATCCTTAGGACCGCATGGGGGGAAATAGAGACGCCTACATTTATGCCCGTGGCCACTCATGGGTCTATAAAAGCTTTCCCACACCATCTTCTGCAGAATGTATTTCTGATTCTTGCGAACGCATACCACTTATATCTGCGCCCCGGTGTGATTACGCTAGAGGAGGCTGGAGGACTTCACGCCTTCATGGGATGGAAAGGAGCTATTCTTACAGACAGTGGAGGATATCAAATCTTCAGCTTAGCTAAGCAGCGGCGCCTTTCAGAAGAAGGAGTGCTATTCAAGTCTCACATAGATGGCTCTTCGCACCTTCTTACACCTGAGGATATGGTGGATATTCAACGCAAAATTGGCTCAGACATCCAGATGGTTCTAGACGTATGCCCCCCCTATCCTTGCTCAATAAAAGAGATGGAGGAAGCGCTTTCCCTGACACACCTATGGGCAGTGCGTGCGCGTAAAGCCTTTCTCCAAAACCCTACCGCCTATGGACGTCCTGTGCAACAGTTCGGAATTATACAAGGAGGAGTAGATGCAGAGCTGAGAAAAGCCTGCTGGAACTCTCTCAAGGATTTAGATTTTGAGGGATGGGCAGTGGGAGGACTTGCGGTAGGGGAGCCTTTTGAGCTGCGTCGCCCTATCCTTCATCTCATGGGAGCTCTCCTTCCCCCAGAAAAACCGAGATATGTAATGGGATTAGGTACCCCCATAGATATCCTTGAAGCAATTGCAGCAGGCATGGATATGATGGACTGCGTTCTACCTACCCGAAACGCCCGTCATGGACTCTTGTATAGCTGGGAGGGTATCCGAAACATAAAAAATAGTATTTACTGGAACGATTTTACTCCTATACCTCCCTGGGGCTATACCCGTGCTTACCTCCACCACCTCTTTAGAGTAGAGGACCCCCTTGCTCTTACCTTAGCTACAAGCATCAATTTGGCTTTTTTTATGGAGTTAGTTCAGGAAGCGCGCAAGAGAATTATAGATGGAACATTCTATGCGTGGATGAGAGATACAACTCCTCTGCTTATGCAGAAGCATAGGCAAAGCAATCCATAGTTACACCTTGCATAACTTTGCTTCATGAGGTCTCATAAGAGTATATTATTTCTAATAGTAGCAGGGGCATTTGCCCAGTCTGGCTATGAGAAAGATATTCAAAAAGCCTTTGAAAAAGCTCGCAAGACCAAGAAGCCTTTATGGGTGATGGTCTCTGCCACCTGGTGTGGGCCCTGCAAGGTCGTGGAAAAAGTAGTCCTCCCTAATGCCCGCTTTCAGGCAGCTGTAAACAAGGACTTTGTGCCTCTCAAAATTTATGCTGCCAGTGATGAACAAAGTACACCGGGCGCTGACTCTCTGGCAAAAAGATATAACGTCAACGCCTTTCCTACGTTCCTCTTTATAGAACCCACGGGAGA
>JANXCJ010000016.1:19288-21825 GCA_025060275.1 Bacteroidia bacterium
CGTAGCGAGGGCGTACCTACTGAAGCTTATTCAGGGAATGATGAGGATGCTGTAGAGGTCTTCATAAATCAGCTTCAGTCAGCTAAAAAAGTTCAGAAGGAGCTCCCCGCTATGCGCCGCCGCTTCCAAAAAGGCGAAAGAAGTGTAGAATTTCTTCGGAATTATCTCACCCTGCTTATTCAGACCAATCAAGAAAAAGAAATACAGCCCGTATTTGACGCCTATCTCAAAGCAGCTGGCTCCGTTCACTCAGCCTGGTTAGGGGAGCCAGGCTTTTTCATGAATCTCATCAAACTCGCAGAAATCAGCTCTACCTATTCAGAATATGCAATTCAAATCGCAGACACGCTTCGTCCCCTTCTTGGCCCGTCCTCCTTTGAACAATTGTACACTCTAATCCTTACCCATGACTTAACTCACAAAATCGGCAAGTTCAAAAACTGGAAGGATAAAATAGGGGCCTCTCAAGAGTACATAAAAAGATTGCGTCCCAGGTTTCCCTTTGTAGAGCGACTTGTGTTATCACTACTTTGGGAGGAAGGGATAGAGTCTAAAGACTTGGCAGAGCGAGAGAAAGCTGTGGAGCTTGCCTTACAGAGTATGGCTTTGGCATGGCCTTCAGAAATTCCTGACTCGGAGGCACGGGAGGCTTTTGCTCAAACGCTGAACAATACCGCTTGGAAGTTCTATGAGCGTGTAGAGAGTGCAGATAAATTATGGGTTGCAGTCTCGTGGGCCAAATACGCACTTGCACTTGATCCCCAAGAATGGTTTATTTGGGATACCTTGGGAGCCTTATACTTGAAGCTTAAGCGAAAGGCAGAGGCCATAAATGCGTTAGAAAAAGCGGTATCCTTAGCTAAGGAGCAGGGCTTACCTGAGGAAGAGTATAAGGAGACTCTCAAGCTCTTAGAGCAGGCAAAAAAATTACCTGATTAAGAGCTTAGTATGCCATTCCGCGGCAAATTCGGGGTGGCAGTCCCTATGTGCTACTTTTATCCTAAGCTGCTGTTTCTCGTTTAGCCTCACGATCCAGAAGCCAGAAGAATAGTCCCATTCCTACCCCTCCCGTAAGCAGTAGAACAGGCATACCTCCCTCTCTTAGCCACATGAGCAGTCCGAGTAGTACCCCATACCCACTACAAACCCCTAACATCCATATACCTGCCAAAGCCAAAGAGATATGGGGCTTTACCTGGGCCTTGAAGGCTTTCCACTGTTCTATGGCTGTGCCCTTACCTATGATCATTGTAAGCACTACAGCTGTCACGGTAAATCCTACCGTCGCTAAATAGCTATGCGGGAACCGCCACCCTAATAGGCCATAGAACAATCCATATCCTATTAGGGGGGCTATCATACCTACAATTTCACTCCAAACCGAAATCCTCCCACTGAACCACCTGAGAAGTAGCACAAATCCTGTACCTGCCCCTGACTCTAAAAGGAAATTCCATGCCCCAGACACACTATGCATGAAAGGCGTTATGCCTACACTAACTATCCCCAGGAAGAGAGTCGCCCATAATCCAATCCGCAGCCCTATTTCTTCTCTAAGCCCTAAGTCCCTTGCTACATAGGAAGCGCCCCAGTTGAAATGCGTGGAGAGGGTGCTCATATAAGCTCCCGCTAATCCTACCAGGAGAATAACTTGCTCTGTAGGACTGAGAAACCGTTTAGCCATAAGCAGGTAGGCACTTTTTGAGTCCTCTAAATGGGGAAAGATGAGAATTGAGCCGAGAGCTACGGAAAACCATGTAGCAGGCCTCACAGCATAGTGAAGAAGCTGAAATAAAGCTAGAGCTTTTTGAGCCTCGTGAGGTGAGGGGGTAGAAGCCATTCGCTGTAAGATATATCCACCCCCTCCCGGCTCTGCGCCAGGATACCAGCTTGCCCACCACTGGACACCCAGCAAGGCAATGAGAGTGAGCCATCCCCCCTCCGATTCATCGCCGCCAGGTAGCAGCTGCCATGCCTGGGCAGGTACTTCGGAGAGGTCTACCTCATACATGACCCTAATCATCAGGAGTGAGGTAGCAGTGAGCGCTAAGGAAAGCTGGAGCACATCTGTCCACACGACACTCCACAGTCCTCCCCATAGGGTATAAAGTAGCGTAACTCCAGTACAGAGCGTCAGAACTAAATAGGCACTTTTTTCCTCTAATCCAACAAAGCTTTTGAGTACACTAAGCATTGCGGTTTGAACCCAGCCCAAGATAACCAGATTAATGACCCCTCCCAGCCAGATAGCCCTTATAGCCCTTAGGATTTGAGCTGCTTTTCCGCCGTAGCGCAGGGTAAGAATTTCACTATCCGTAAGCACGCCGCTACGACGCCAGAGTGGAGCAAAAATCACTACGCTTAGCATTCCCCCTATTAGCATGTTCCACCAGCGCCAATTAGCTGCCAGTCCTCCTTCGCGCACATATTCCGTGATGGCAAGAGGTGTATCCACAGCAAAAGTGGTAGCTACCATACTTAGGGCAGCAAGAGGCCAAGGCAGTCGCCGCTGGGCAGCAAAGTATCCTTCTATTGTT
>JANXCJ010000170.1 GCA_025060275.1 Bacteroidia bacterium
CTTTATCTGGAATGTGATCCCCATCACTATCCGCACACCCCTGAAAAGCCCATACACCTGGAGAAGAAGGACACATATCTTGCCTATCTGACACTCCATCTCTATCGCTGTCACGCGGCCTCTGGTAAGGAATACCCGACTTAAACATGAAGAAGAAATCTATGGTACGCAGGACACGATGACCAAACACCCAGTTCAAGCTATTCGTGCCTACTACAATAGGCCCTACTTTCAGAGCTATCCCCCAAAGTTTTTCACCTAAATCATTCAAACTAAAAGGTATCCCAAGTGCAAAATAAGGAGTCTCTAAACGGGGATAAATGGAATAAGTCCGAGGTGTTCTGACGACGTCTAGTCTCTTTCCAAAAGGGAAGCTCCCCATCGCCCCTAAGTAAAAAGGACCTGCGATATGCCAATCTAACTGGAGGTTCATCGTGGGCGGCATGCGTAGGATGAAATTTGGGTCAGAGTCAGCTATGCCGAAGCGCCTACGGAGTGTATCGTTGAAGTCTCTAATAGAACCGAACTTGACCCGGCGAAGGTCCCACTCATGTAATGCGTTACTCAAGTTATTTGCATTGATTTCTATCTGATTGCTCAAGGGTCCCTTTACGAAGCGCATCCTTGAGCGAATGTCCTGCAGAGATACGCCGAGGCGAAGCGTATAACGATCTCTATCCCGCCGCTCTAAGCCTACTTCCCCGTCCATGTCATACACATAGCGGGCATACCGTGGACGAAATTCATATACGAGGCCTATGTCCCCGCCGAGTGAAAAGCCAGTTTGTTGGTCAATCGGTCTATCTCGGAATTTCTCGTATATGTTATAGTCTACGTTTGCTGCATGCCCCCAGTAAAAACGGGAGCCCGGCTCAATAGCTAAAGAGTCATCATTGTAAAACTGGTAGCGAAACCGAACCTTGTCCACATAAAAATAGGCACCATATACTCCATGAAGGTACTTCAAGGTGACTCCGGCTTTCAGTAGGTGTGCTCCTGTATTGAGAATCACTCTCCCATAGCTCAGGGCTACATCATAGTAAGTAACATACTGAAAGCTCAAGTCTCTCCCCTCTATCCAGCTATTCCAGTAAGGGGGGTAGACGAGCTCTTCGTAGGCAAGTTTTGCAAGACGATGGTCTACATTATTCAGGCTCAGCCGGCTCCTTAGGCGAAAGTTGAAGGCGATCGCCGAGCGGCGCCCTAAGGTAAGGAGAAAACTGGGTAGTAAAAGCTGCTGTTCTAATCTGACGTGTTTCAGAGAAGGGTTTTGGTAGTCATCCTCCAGATATACCCTCCTTATGTCAGCGGTATCATTGAACTTACCCCTCAAGAAGTCCGTGAGAAGTTCTCGCTTAGCTCCCACATAGTTATTGGTGAGATTGAGACTACTTCCAAAGAATAAGAGGTCAAAGCGATAGCGGCTCTCCGCTATGAGTGCAGGGTTTATTTGCGCATTCAGTACACCTGCCGAGGACCCCATGGCGAAAGGGTAATACTGCTGCGCTTGTAAGCATATCCCCAGCCATAGGATCAACAACCATCTTCTCATATTCTCTGCAAAGGTAATAGGGTAAATATACCCTTATTCATAAAGTTTGTTTGGCATCTTAATCCTTTTTGGAGACCCTATGGGCTTCTCCTCATAGAGAGTGAAGCGTAGTAAATTCGCTCTATGCGCACGGGTACATTGGGGGTAAATCTATCTGGCTTACTGCCGATTATTCGGAAAAATCTCTATACTCATTCTGATGTGTTTCTTCGGGAACTTATCGCAAATGGTGTAGATGCTTGCCAAAAGCTCCTCCGGGTAAGCCAGCAAGATAACCTGCAAGTTCCTCCTGATTCTCTGAAGGTGGAAATCATAGCTTATCCCGCTCGTCGTCAGATTGTGATTCGGGATAATGGTGTGGGCATGACAGAAGAGGAAATAGAAAACTTTCTCACTGTCATTGCAGCTTCCAGCGCAAGGGAATTCACCGAAAAGTACAAAGAGACAGATATAATCGGTTTTTTCGGAATGGGTTTTTATTCTGCTTTCATGGTAGCAGATAAAGTAGAGGTGCTCACCCAGTCTTATAAAGCTGGAAGTCCTGGACTTCTGTGGGTCAGCGAAGGAAGCGAAAATTACACCTTGCAAGAAGCAGAAAGACCAGAAGGAAGAGGAACTACCGTCACCCTTTATTTGAACAAGGAATACGAAGAGTATGCTCAGATATGGAAAGTACGCCAAATCGCAGAGAAATATGCTCGCTTTCTTCCTATTCCTATACTCGTGGAAGGAAGCTCAATAAATCAGAAGCCCTTATGGCGAGAGCATCCTAGCACGCTACAGGAAGCCGATTATCAGAAATTCTATCGTTTGCTTTATCCTGGGGAGGAGGAACCCGCCTTCTCCATCCACCTCAATATGGACTATCCTATCAGCTTGCAAGGAATTCTTTATTTCCCTCACTTGCGCCCTGAGGCTGTACTCTCCCCAAATGCTCTTTCTCTTTATGTCAAGGGAATGTTTATCACGGATCAACTAGGCGAAATCCTCCCTGAATACCTTCGTCTCCTATATGGTGTCATAGAATCTGCTGATGTGCCCCTCAACGTCTCTAGAAGCCAGCTCCAGGTAGACCCAACCGTTAGAAAAATAGGTCAATATATCTCCCGAAAGGTTGTAGAAAAGCTCAAAGAAGTCTTGGACAAGGATAGGGCTCGTTATGAAAGGCTGTGGGAACATGTGGGACCTTTCGTGAAATATGGTATCGTCAGGGATGAAGACTTCGCCAAAAGGGCGAAAGAAATATGCTTAGTAGAAACAATAGATCATAAGTTTCTCACTCTTTCGGAATACGAGGCAAATCTGAGTGTATCTAAGAGTCCCAAAGGATATTTAGTAGGATTTTATGTAAATGATCTGCAAAAGCAGGGGGCTTTAGCCGCACTTTTTCAGGCTAAAAACTACACTGTCATAAAGGCAGACACTGTTATAGACCCTTACTGGCTCTCTTACCTAGAAAAGGAAGGTAAAATCCGCTTTGTACGTGTGGACTCAGAAGAAGCAAGTAGTTGGCTTGGAGAAACTTCTTCAAAAGGTGGTCTTACGTTGGAGGAGGAAAAGCAGATAAAAGAAGCACTAGAGCGGCTTACTCAATTGAAGGTAGAAAGATGCGAGCTAAGCGCAAGAGGACCTGCGGCCCTAATAGTACGAGATGAAGTTGGACGGCGCTATCAAGAGATACTTATGAAAGGAGAAAAGGTGCCTCCTTCTCGCCTGCTTTTCAACTCCCAGCATCCTCTCTATAAGCGCTATCTACTTACGCAGGACAAGCGATGGCTGGAACATGCCTGGGACTGGGCTAGGCTTCTAAGTGGAGAGTTACAGGAAGGAGATTTGCGCAAATTTTTGGAGAGGGATTGGGAGTTACTTTCAGGCGCATGAGTAAAGGGCTATTCCTATGGGTGGGGATAGCTCTG
>JANXCJ010000171.1 GCA_025060275.1 Bacteroidia bacterium
TACAAGGGTAACTAAGATAAACCCTATGATGATAGAGTTGACAAGGTCAGCGAGCTGTACTCGTGTACGTTCAGACTGATCATTAGTTACTACGACGCGGAGGTCGGGGGGTAAGTACTCCTTTTTAGCCTTGTCAATCAGGCTAAATATGGCGTCCGCAGCTTCTACAAGGTTCTCGCCCCCTTTTTTTATCACATTCAGAGTAATAACGGGCTTACCATCTAAGAGAGCATAGCTCTCTCGCTTTTTATAGCCCTCCTGGATCTTTGCAACTTCTCGTAGGTACACAGAAGCACCAAAGCCTGATCGGACTACCAAGTTTCTTATCTCCTCAATGGACCGAAAGCGCCCATCCAGCCGAAGTGTGCGCTTTTGCCGACCTAAATCTACTTCACCTGCTGAGATAAGCACATTCTCCCGCGCAATAGCACTCTCTATATCACTAAATGCCAGATTATGGGCTTGGAGCTGATTCATATCCACTTCTACTTGAATCTCTCTTTCTAATGCTCCTACAATGTCTACTCTGCGGATCTGCGGCAGAGCTTCAATTCGGTCTTTGATTTCATCTGCATACTTCCTGAGTTGGGTGGGAGAATACGCTCCGGCTATATTGATAGACATGATAGGTATCTCAGAGAAGTCCACATCTGTCACAGAGGGAGGCTGAGGCAAATCACTAGGGAGGTCTGAACGAGCTTTATCTACCGCATCTTTGACTTTTTCTTTACACTCTTGTGGACTCAAGCTGACCGAGAACTCTACTACAATAGTTGAGACATCCTGCTGGGAGTAACTATTGATTTTCTCTATTCCAGCGATTCCTTTGAGCCTTTTCTCAATCGGGCGGGTGATGAGATTTTCTATGTCGCTTGGGGAGGAGCCGGGATAAACCGTGGTGATAACAATCGTAGGTATTACCAGGTCGGGAAAAAGCTCTTTGGGCAAAGAGAGATAAGAAGTTATACCAAAAACAGTTATGAGAAGGGTGAGGGCATACACAGTGACACGATTCTGAGTAGCCCAGCGGGTAGGGCCGAAAATCCGCATGCGGGGGAAAACTCAAAAAACTATAAAAAAGTTCCAGGTTTCCTTAGTGCAGATAAACACACAGAAAAAGATTTTGATATATTTGATACCTTCTAGAGTTGTTATGCAGAGAAGGCACTTAGTGATTAGCTTACTTGGCCTTGTATATTGCCAAAACTATGAGTATGGGAATAGCTGGATAGAGGTGGGAGCTTCTTACCGAAAACTTCTGGTAGCTCGTGAGGGTGTATATCGGATTAGCGCAGTTAGTCTAGGGATAGGAGCCACACCCTCAAGTACTTTACGGCTTTTCTGGCGCGGGCAGGAGGTTCCGATTTACATTGCTGATGGGGGAGATGGAGTTTTTGAAGGAGCGGATTACATAGAGTTTATCGGACAGCGGAATGACGGAGAGCCTGACTCCGTAGTATATCGCCATCCTCATCTCCTTCGCCACTTTCCGGGCCTACACGGCAATCCTCTTACACCTTTAAATCATAATGATACTTCTGCTTACTTTCTCTCATGGGGCGGACGAGCAGGAATTCAGCGACTGCATCCATACTATGACCCTAATACGCTCTCTCACCCTACCCGAGACTGGTTCTGGTGGCGATATGTGGAGAGTTTTCACAATGCTGGCTATTGGGCTGGAGCAGGTGGGCTCTTTATTGGAGGATATGAACAGCACAATAACCCCATGTATATAGCAGGAGAAGGCAGGGGCGCAGGAGTTAATCCCCTTATTCGGTCCTATGCTCTACCTGAGCCGAGAGCTAGCGCTTCTCCACTTTTCCAGGTAGAACTGTCACATGCAAGCCTCACTATCAGTGGTACGATTAGTTTAGAATGGCGTGTAAATGGATACCTCGCCTATTCTACCACAGCTACAGCACCCTATTATTTCCGTCCCCGTTTTGCTATTCCCAGCACCTTTCTTAACAACCCTTTATCTGTCTCATGTCAAAGTTCTACTCCCGGATATGAAGGGGAGTTTTTGCATTATGTAGCGGTGGTATATCCAAGAGGGGCGCTCTTAAGTGCTTCAGATACGCTTCTAAAAGCAGGTGTAGTGAATCCCACAGGCTCGCCCATTACACTCGTATTGAGTGGGGTGCCCATAAGCCCCGGCGACTCTCTGCTTATATATGACGCACGACATGGGCTGCGATGGAAAGCCGTTGAGAGCGGTGGTAGTTGGTACATTCCTATTCCTGCTTTGAGGGACAGCTTCCCCTTATACATAATCAGGGGAGCAAGCGTGCATTCGCCACTGGTACAGCCTGCTATATTAGAGAACTATTCAGGGGCAGCTGGGGCGGAAATTCTTCTTATTACCCACCGCAGCTTAGCTAATTCCGCACACACATACAAGCAGTATCGCGAAAACCATCCTAAGAATGCTCGCACCGTTTTTATCGCTTATACAGATGCAATCTATGATGAGTTTGGTTGGGGTCGAAATAATCATCCATTAGCTATCCGGAACCTTGTACGGTGGGCATTAGACTACTGGAATATCAAGCCACGCTATCTATTGATTTGGGGGGATGGGGTGGGATTACATCGCTTGCCCTATAATGCCCCCTTACCTCCTTATCACAAGGTACCTGTATTTGGTATTCCCGCCTCAGATTGGGGATATGTATCGGATTTCTTTGGAGACGGAAATATAATCCCAGAACTTCCTGTAGGACGAGTCACCGTACAGGAAGAGACGCAAGGCATGGCTTACATAGATAAGCTAAGAACATACGAGGACATGGAAAATCCAGCCTGGCTCAAATGGGCCCTTCATTTAGGAGGCGGTTCAGATGCCATAGAGCAAGCCCTCATTGGCTCTCAGCTCATAGCTTGCCAGCAAATCTTTGAGGGTAGTCCTTATCATGGACAAGTTGTGTATTATCAAAAACGAACAGGAGGCATGCAGGCCCCACCAGGTAGCCCTACCATAAAGGAAAGGATAGATAGTGGCGTGGTCGTCCTCCAGACTTTCGGACACTCGGGCGCTGAAATTTTTGACGTGAGCCTATATGAACCGGTTGATTATGATAACTGGGGACGCTATCCTCTCATAATTGTGAATGGATGCTACCAGGGAAACTTTGACGAAATAGGCGGCTTAGCGCAAATTCATAGTGAAAGATTCCTCTTAGCACCTGGAAGGGGCTGTTTGTGGTATATTTCTCTTTCAGGAAGTGGGTTTATTGGTCCATTAGGAGCGCAAACACGGCTCATGTATGAGGTCTGGTTTAGAGACTCTTTAGGGATACCTATAGGTGATGGATATGTAGAAGCATTTAGACGCTTATTTCGGTCAGGGGCCTCGGCCTTTGAATACTATCATATCGCAGGTCAGCCCTTATTAGGTGATCCTTGTGTGCCTTTAGCAGGTCCTCGCTACCCCGACT
>JANXCJ010000172.1 GCA_025060275.1 Bacteroidia bacterium
GCTTCCCTAATCTTAGTGGAAGGAGACCTCTTAGATATCCCTTCCTCCCGTATAGTCAAAGTATGGGTGGAGGGAAAGGAAATCCCTCTTGGCGATACACTTCAAGAACAGTTATTTCAAAAATACCGATGAATAAGCCTTTGTTTTTTGATCTACATGTGCATTCTACCCTTCTGCCTTTCATGCTTAGTGCTGTGGACTCCCCGTGGTACGATTATGATCAAACTACTCCTGAGGAGCGGGTTCGTCGTACCCCCCGCATCACCCGAACCGACTTTGTAAAGCTATTACGCTCTAATACTCGGGTAGTTACTTTGGCCCTACACCCTATAGAGCGGTTTCTCATCTCTGCTTTTACCACGCGTCCTTTTGCTTATGCGTTGGTGTTTCGTATGCGGCTAGAGAGAGTTCGGCAAGTACTTCAGCGGAATCCCTTCACTATCCTCCAGCAGGAGTATAACCTTCTCCTTGCCTATCAGCGTCAGCCAGAGGGGGCAGGAGAAATAGTTATTGTAAGAAAGCCAGAGGATATAGATATAGCTATAGCAGACCCTAATAAAATAGCTGTGATACTTTCCATAGAGGGAGCCCATGCTTTAGGCTTTGAGTATAGAGATTACACCTTCCCGGCTATAAAGGGCTTTTCGTATGAGGGCTTCATGGCACTTGAGCGCGATGTTATTCGGCAGCAGCTTGATTGGGCCGCTTCTCGGGGGATACATATGATTACTATTTTACATATGGTCTATAATCATTTGGGCACCCCAGCTAAAGCAGTAGAACTGAGAGGCCTCCTCTCTATTCTTCCTAATCCTTACCGAAGCCTGCGAAATCTTGGAAGCTATCGGGGCTTGACCAGCTATGGCGTAGCCTTCATAGAAGAAGCCTATAAAAGGCATATTCTCATAGATGTCAAACACTCTGATCACACTACAAGGAGCCAAATTTACGAAATAGCCAAGGAATACAATATGCCCGTGATTGCTTCCCATGTGGCAGCCTCAGGACACGCCCTAAAGAATAGACAAGTAAGACGAGATATGCCTCGTCACCGCCTGCGTAGCAGTAACTTCAACCCATGGGATATCAACCTTCACGATGAAGACCTCATAGCCATAGCTGAGAGCAAGGGACTAATAGGACTTATATTAGATGAAAGAATATTGGCTGGAGAAAAACTCCTACAAGGTGTAAGAGCAGGTCAAGTGCCTCCCTTAGAGCCTCTCTTACAGCATATACGCTATATCTATACAGTCCTCGTGGAAGCCGGAATACCCCCTCAACAAGCTTTCGGCACACTTTGTTTGGGAAGTGATTACGATGGACTCATAGACCCCATAGATGCTGTGCCCACGGTATTGGAGTATCCTACCGTATTATATCCTGCTCTCATTCAGTTTTTTGAAGAGGAGTATAGCCTATTCAAGGATACAAATCTCTCTCCTCAGGAACTTGCAGATAGGATTTCCTATAAGAATGGAATAGATTTTTGGAAAAAATTTCTAAGTAGAAAATGTAAAAATATGATATACACATAATTTCTCCATTTTGGCATCTCTCCTTTTAGCAGGGGAGTTTAGCGTATTTTTACCTAACTTTGTGATGAACAAAAAGGCGCCGTAGTTCAACAGGATAGAACGGGAGTTTCCTAAACTCCAAATGTGGGTTCGAGTCCCGCCGGTGCCATGCGCGGATGTGGCGGAATTGGCAGACGCGCCAGACTTAGGATCTGGTCCCTTTGGGGTTGAGGGTTCGAGTCCCTCCATCCGCACAGGAGGCTTATGGAGTTTCACCTTGCCCGCCCCTACCTGCTTGAAGGCGAGATGGAGATTCCTCCTTCCTACTATGTAGAGCCCTATAAAGCAAGGCTTCGGGCATTACGCCGTGAGTTGGTATTACCCGGCTTTAGACCTGGGCAAATACCACAAGACATCATAGCCTCTAAACATGGAGAGAGCCTCTTAGCAGAAATACTTAGCCACCTTCTTCTTCAACTTCTGGAATCCAACCTAAATGGGAGAAAACTCATAGGTTTGCCTTACTATGAAAGGGAGCCAGCTAAAATTCAGCCCCAGCCCCCCTTTCCTACCTACCATTACCGCATAAAAGCCTTAGTAGTACCCTCGGAGCCTCTTCCTCTCCAGCATACTCAGCGCATACGCTACACTTATGAGCTTAGAAAGGAGGATTTAGGTTTATATCAGCGTCTTATAAGGATGGCTTACGGGAAAGCCACGCCGCTGACTACGCTACCTTCCACCCTTCCCTTATCTCAGGAAATCCTCGTGCGCTTTCAAATAAAGTTTGAGAGCCATCCTGAGCCTATACGACTCTCTTGGAATAGTCCTGTACAGACCTTCCCTTGGAGTTACTTGGCGGGAAGAAAAGTGGGAGAAACTTTTTCTCTCCCCCTTCAAGCTATTCAGCCCTACAACGATATGCTCAAGGCATTACTTCCCACTTTTTCTTTACTTACAGCGCCTGACGAGGTAGAGGCTACCTTACTTAGTGCCAATCTCATTGAACCTCTGTCCTTGGAGGAGTTGGAGGAACGCTTGGATTTTCCTAAAGACGAAGCAGAAAAGAATCAAATGTGGGAAAGCCTTTTAGAGAAGCATATAAGGTACCTCCTGGATAACCTGAATACCCAAATTCACCAGCTCTACTTCCTGCATGCAGCTGAAGTAACTATACCCCCTGAGATAGCCCAAATAAACTACCTCATATACCTATATAATCATCAGAAAAATGCGAATGGTAGGGTTCTTAGTTATGAAGATTTGCGCACTAAGTTAGCTTGGCAGGTCTTCTTTGCAAGTTATGCATATAATGAGCCTTCCTTAGCAGTTTCTAATGAAGAATTAGAGGAGGAGATATGGGACAAGCTCAAATCGCTTCCTACTCTCTCCACAGAGACTCAGACCTTCCTCCAAGAGCTTCAAAAAGAAGAAGAGAGAAAAAAGGAACTTATCCAGAGTCTAGTGAAACAGGAGGGAGAAAGCATACGGCGCGCCATGCAATACAAACGATTTGAAGCGTGGCTAGAAGAGCAATTCGGCGCTCCTGCCCATCAAAATATTTCTCGTGAGGTTTTGTTTCTTCAGCTGATATGAAGATGGGAGAAGAGTTTCAGAAATATGCTACCAAGCACTTAGGTATAAGTAGCCTAAGGCTGAGTGAGTATGAAGCCCTCCTTAGAAGAGG
>JANXCJ010000173.1 GCA_025060275.1 Bacteroidia bacterium
GCTGCCGTCAGAGGCAAGCCCTGCCGCCAGCTTACTTGCGCGTGGGGAACGCCTACGTCGTCATAGAAAATGACACCCTTCTCATAGAAAGTCCCGTAGATGCTTGGCTCTATCCAGGAGGACGCTACCTAACCGTAGTAGAACCCGGCGAACGCGTCCCTATCGTGCCAGCTTCTACTAAGCCTGTGCTCCTGGCAGGGGGGGTACGGGTCTCAGGAGTATCTGTCCTCCGACGCCCCTATCCTTTCTGGCAATTTGATACCCTACGTTCAGATTTAGTCGCAGAAAATGAGCTGTTTTATCAACCCATCTATACTTATTTTGCGGATACTCTGTTAGAAATACCTGTCAAAGAAGGCTTTGAGAGCCCTCAACTCCAACTTCGCTTGGTAAATGCAGGCTCCGCCACAGCCGCACCCATTTTTCGTACCGCCTCTGCTCCTCGGCGTGGTTTCTGGTGCGCGGAGATTCCCTTGGCTGCCTATACGGAGTTCCAAGCCGAAACTACTACCCCCTTCCCTTTCCCCCAAAGTGATATTTGGGCAGAGATTTCGGTGAAAGGTGATAGAAATTTAGCAGTTGGCCTTACCGTAGAAGATAAAATAACCGGTCGTACTTTCCTGCGAGAGAATAACCTTCTTCTTCGCCCCGCTTCTGATAAATGGAGTACCTTCTATATAGACCTTTCCTCCTGGGTGCGCAGGCACGGCCCTAACTTCCGATTCCGGCTATACCTAACAAGTGCCGGGGATACCACGGGACGCCATACCCTTTTTCTGGATGATGTGCGGGTGATTACTTGGCGGCGCCTATGAGAAGGCAATTCTTAGGCATCTTCTTCATGTTCTTAGACTTCCTCTTAGCCTATGGAGGGTGGATCATCTTCTACTGGATAAGGCGATTTTACCTGTACGAATATCAAGGACAGCCAGGTACGCTCTGGGAATACCTATGGGCACCCGCTTTAGTAGGAACTTATTGGAGCCTGCTCTATGGTTTAGGGGGGAGCTACAAAGACCCTATACGCTACTCTATCCTGGCTCAGCTTTTCCAACGAAGCTGGCTTACTATATTAGGCAGCTTGGCTTTATTTTTCTTGGCTTTCTTGGATGACCCTATCCCCAACTATCGCGCCTATCGCTACACGCTGATATCCTACATAGGCCTCCAAGTTCTCCTCAGCAGCACTTCTTTGATGGTCATGCATTTGATAGTTCGGAAAGTTTTGCGGCGTATTATTCGGTTCCCAACCCTTATTGTAGGCAGCGGAGAGCGGGCCTTTCAAGTGTGGCACCAACTAACAACCTCAGGGCGAGACTTAGGTTATGATGTGGTAGGATATATTCTCCCCAGCTCTAACTCCCCTGAGGATAATCTCCTCCACGGCAAAGCAAAATGCCTTGGAAGGTTGGAGGAGTTAGAAGAAGTGATTGTACGCAGGAATATCCATCAAGTCATCGTGGCTATCGAACCAGACGATGAACGCACCCTGCAGAATGTGCTATATCGGGTGAATGGACTTTCCGTAGAACTCTATCTCGTTCCTGCCCTGCGAGATATGCTTAGTGGGGGGGTTCGAGTCGGCAGTCCCTTAGATATTCCCCTTGTGTCTTTTGGTCCTTTTTCTCCTTCCCCCTGGTATGAGCTGGCTAAACGCGCCATAGATGTCTTATTCTCCACTGTTGCTTTGATTCTTTTGGCCCCTGCCATGGGCATAATAGCCATATTGGTAAGACTATCCTCTCCAGGGCCGATTATATTTAGGCAAGAACGCATAGGCAAAAATGGTAAGCCCTTTACTATCTACAAGTTTCGGACGATGTACCAGGACGCCGAAAAAAATGGACCCGCTCTGAGTAAGGAAGGAGACCCTCGTATTACGCCTATTGGACGTTGGCTGCGCAAGACCCGCTTAGATGAACTGCCTCAGTTTTGGAATGTACTCAAAGGGGATATGAGCTTAGTAGGTCCTCGTCCTGAGCGGCAGTTCTATATCAATCAGATTGTCCAGCGCGCTCCTGAGTATAAGCAGCTTCTCAAAGTACGCCCAGGAATCACTAGTTTAGGCATGGTGAAGTATGGGTATGCTTCTTCTGTAGAGGAGATGATTGAGCGCATGCAGTATGACCTCATCTACTTAGCGAATCGCTCGCTGCTACTGGATGTCAAGATTCTGCTCTATACGGTCTTGCGCGTAATTCAAGCCCGAGGAAAATAATACCTTTGCCTCCTATATGAAGAAGGGCATTCATCCTGAGTATAGGCTGGTAGTATTCAAGGATGCGTCGGCGGACTTTGCGTTTCTCACCCGTTCTACTGTGCGCACAAAAGAAACTATTGTATGGCATGATGGGAAAGAATATCCTTTGGTGAAGTTAGAAATCTCCAGTGCTTCGCATCCTTTCTTTACGGGTAAGCAGAAGTTTGTGGATACGGCTCGCCGAGTGGATAAGTTCATGGCGCGCTACAGCAAAAAGAAAACTACTAAATAGCCCTTACCCGTGGGTGGCTTCGTGATAGACCACAAAGCTGCCGGCTACTAAGCTCCCTGCAATTAGCCCCCTTAGCACCTCGGAAAGCGTATGGGCTCCTTGCCTATAACGCAGATAGGCAATACCGAGAGCCGCTACCCATAGGCCTAGAGCCGTTCCGATGTAAAACGGTATATAGGCTGTGTAGAATGCCGCTAAGGCGCTCCAGCCGAAGGCATGAAAAGAAAACTCCCATTTCCAGTGTAGGATAAAAGCCCAGAAACTCATCCAGAGGAAAAATCGCAGCCAAAAGTGAAGTATGGGTTCGGCTGTGGCGCCCCACATGCCGACGATTGCTAAGAGGTTCCATAGGAGTAGGAAGCGACGGGCAGAGCCTAAAACGACGACGATGTCACGAGGTTTCTGCTGTAGCCATAGATACAGTAGTCCCCCTGCCCCTACCAAGAGGCCCCAGCTTGCGATGACCCAGCCCAAACTCCCGTGCGCCCAGTATGAAAGCCATGCCGCTTCTAAACAAGCAGGATGCGAAAAAATAGCAATAGATTTCTGCAGTCGCTTTACCAGGTGAGGCTCAAGCATAGATTCAGGGAGGCAGTCCCTGCGTAGATTCGGAAGCCCTTAAGATGGGCATCGGCATATGCTTCTCCAATCTGCAA
>JANXCJ010000174.1 GCA_025060275.1 Bacteroidia bacterium
TGGAGGGGGCTCTTCTACAGAGGGAGGAGAAATTCCAGAAGGATGCGCCTCTGCCTCTTCTGGTATGGGTAAGTGAATGGAAGAAGTGATATCTATTTCTAAGGGAATAAGAGGGCGTATGGGAGACTCACTGACATATAGAGGTACAGGCGGAATTTTTTCTGGCGGCATCTCGGTATCTAAGTGAATATTACCTGTTATATCTTCTAAAGGAATGAAAGGGCGGTGAAATTGCGAATACGGTTTCGGAGAGGGTTCTATTGATTGGGGAGGTTCGGGAGGCACCTCTTGCTTAGCTGTCTCGCTCTCATAGGAGGAGAGGGGAGAGATTGTGGAGGATTCTATTTCAGAGGGAGCTTGCGAGATTTCTGGTTCTTCCTTTGTAGGGGGGGTAGGGCGGGCGGAAGAGAAGGGCAGTTCAAATTGTAAGAGAGGCATAGGAGGAGAGGAAGCAGCCGAGGATATAGAGGTGAATGTGCGCTGCGTGAAGGGAGAAGGCATCTCTATCGCAGGTTTCTCCTCCGGCGCCGTGGGAGGAGAGGAATAAGCAGCTTGATGAGGAGAAGCTAAATCTTTCTCTTCTGCTACAGACTCAGCTTGAGGTATTTCTGGCGGACGAGGAGGAGTAGGTAGGGTTTCTTCCGCAGAGGTGATTGGAGGGGAGGGAGTTATGAATTCCCAGCGGAGTTGCTTCCTTATATGATTTGCCAAAGGGATGTATAGAACCTGCCGGGCAGCGATCCACCCTTGAAGAGGGGGCCAGAACGCTGGGGAGAAGGGCATCTCGGCTGGCTCAGGCTCTTCTTTGGGGCTTGGTTCCTCCTGTGCTTTAGATGAGGGGGGCGGTGCAGAGCTTTCTTTGGTAGGGCTACCTATGCGAGGTGGAGGCGGCACCCGTGGGCGCAGGCGTTCCTCCATGAAGAAAGCATAATGTTGTCTTGCAGGGGCGTAGAGAGAAGCCAAGAAGCGCAGCTGCGGAGCGCGAGAATCCCCCAACTTTGTGGCAATCTTTGCCACCATCATGCGCCCTAAGGCGAAAAAAGGATACTTCTCTAATGCTGCTTCTATCTGCTGACGATGCACTTCATCTAACCCCGTCCCCACCTTCATGTGAAGGTATAATTCAGGCCAGTTCATATCTACCAGTTTGAAAGGGCTTTATTTACAATATCTTGTGCGATGCGGTCACAAATATCAGAAATAAGTGCCTCCTGCACTGCTGTAAGAGGTTGGCTGGCGGGAAAGTCTGAAAAGTTCATGAAGGTCTGTTCCCAGCTTAGTTCGGGATGTTTGGTGCTTATACACTTGAAGACGACGGTAATGCTAAGGCGGTTTTGTGCTGCTTGTTGGGAGCCTTGAATAGTGATGGGCGCCACCTTAAAGTCTGTAATACGTCCATAGAGGTGTAGGTCGCCTTTGTCAGACCTAAGCGTAAGAGGGGATTGAGTAACAAACTTCTGCCGGATAGCTTCAGCTAATACCTGGCTAAGCGTGGGAATGATAATAGAAGCCTCATTTGTGATAGGAGCCAAGCTTACGGTACGAACATCGGTGGGCAGAGCACCACTCCGAAAAGAATAGGCACATCCTTTCCCCAATTCACTCAAAATAAGGAGCGTGGTTACTCTCAAGAGTAGAGCTCGTTTACAAGCCATGAAACCCATACTCCTCAATCTTTCTATATAGGGTTCGCTCTGAGATTCCTAAAGCTTGCGCAGCTTTTTTGCGATTGCCGCTAAAATGGCGTAGAGCCTTCTCTATGAGGGTTTTCTCATTTTTTTCTAAGGAGAGTTCATTTTGCTCAAACTCTTCCCTACCTGATGAAAGGGGTTCTGCGTGGGTAGGAGGGGGTAGGCGAAGTCTCTCATTTGAGGTTAAGTGCTGCCAAATTTGTCTCAGCATTTCCTGAATAGCTTGTTGGGAGGCATTTAGCTGGAGAAGGTGCTGCTGAAGCCGCTCAATTTGCCAGCTCAGACCAGCTTCAGGAGGGGAATCTAGGCGCTCATCTGAAGGAAGCGGGTAGATGATGGGCAGGCGACTATCACGGGAAGGGAGATACTTTCGTATGTGAGTTTCTTCTAGGATTTCGCCTGCATGAAGGATAGTAAGCTTTTCCACGAAATGTCTCAATTCTCGCACATTTCCGGGCCAAGGGTATTCTCGTAGAGCATCTGCCCCAGATGGAGTGAGCTGTACAGGGGTTACGCCATACCTATGAGCAAATTCATCTGCAAAGAAGTCAAAGAGCAATTCTATGTCTATCCCTCTTTCGCGTAGTGGAGGTACTTGAATTGTGATGGCATTTAGACGATGGTATAAATCTTCTCGGAATTTGCCCTGTTGGATAAGCTGGATAAGATTGCGATTGGTAGCTGCTACCAATCTTACGTCTGTATGTTGGACTTTACTACTTCCTACTCGTAGATACTCCCCTGTCTCAATAACTCGCAGGAGTCGTGCCTGTGTGCCTAAGGGCATTTCGCCGATTTCATCCAGAAAAAGCGTGCCTCCGTTTGCCACTTCAAAGTAGCCTTTGCGACTTTCATAGGCGGAGGTGAAAGCGCCCTTTTCATGACCGAAGAGCTCTGAGTCCATCGTACCCTCGGGAATGGCCCCACAGTTTATAGCAAGGAAGGGTTTGTCTTTTCTGCGACTCAGATTATGGATAATGTGTGCAAAAGCCTCTTTACCCGTGCCATTTTCTCCTAAAATAAGAACGGGTACGTCTGTAGGAGCCACACGAATAGCAAGTTCTACAGCTTGTAGAAGCCGTTCATCCTCTCCTATCAGGCGAAATCTCCGAGCAACCTCTCGAGGATTATGTGGTAGGGCTCTTTGCATATCCTATGAGGGTTGCTGAAGTAGCCTCTTCAATATGGACATCCACAAAATCCCCTGGTTGAAAGCCATGTGCAGCCCCTCGCACTACCACCGCACGGCCGGAAAAAGCGCGTCCTGTCAAGTCATTTGGACTGCGCCGAGAGGGTTTCTCTAAAAGTACACGTTGAGTCGTTCCTATTTGACTCTGATTACTTTCTAAGCTAAGTCTCTGAGCGAGTTGAATGACGGCTTCCAAGCGGGCTTGCTTGAGGGAAGGAGGGACATCATCTGCATATCGGCGGGCTGCTAAGGTA
>JANXCJ010000175.1 GCA_025060275.1 Bacteroidia bacterium
GGGCCTTCTCAATAGCACGGGGGTCTTTCTCCAACTCTCTCAATCGCTCCTCCAAAGGAATAGAGGGTGCCTCTTGCTCAGAAGGTAAAGCAGAAGAAGCTCCCAAGGCTAACTCCATTTCAATCGGGGGAGAGGAAGGAACTGAAGAAGGACGCTTCTGAGAAGCTGGGGAGGAATTCAGACCTTTGATAGATTGAGGGCGTTCTAAACCAGTAGCTATGAGTGTTAGGCTTAGTTCATCTTCTGCCTCTTCGTCAAAAACCTGCCCAACTATGATATTAGTCTCTGAGACTCCTAAAGCCTCCGTAATTCTATTCATAATCTGTTCTGTCTCCTGAATAGTTAGTGTGTCTGAGGATGCTGTGATATTTACAAGGAGTCCACGGGCCCCGCGAATATCCACATCGTCCAAAAGAGGAGAGCTCAGAGCCTCTTCCACAGCCATAAGGGCCCGATTTTCACCCCTTTGTGTGGACATGCCTAAGAGAGCATACCCTCCTTTTTCCATAATAGTCTTTACATCAGCAAAATCCACATTCACATACCCCGGCTTTGTAACTACTTCAGCTATACCTCGTACACCACGGTATAGAACCTGATCAGCCATCAAAAAAGCCTCCTTTTGCCGCATGTTAGGAGAAGCTATGCGCAGGATGTTATTATTGTGTACCACTACCAGAGCATCCACATGCGCCTCTAATTCTGCCAGGCCCCTCAGAGCGTTCCTCTTGCGTGGCTCACCTTCAAAGTTGAAGGGTAAAGTAACAACAGCCACTGTAAGAAGCCCTAAATCTTGACATACTTCCGCAATAATGGGAAGACCACCTGTACCCGTGCCCCCTCCAAGTCCCGCTGTCAAGAAAACCATCCTAAGGGGAGGCTGAAAAAGCTCACGGATTTCTTCTATGCTTTCTTGGGCAGCTTGTCTCCCTCGCTCAGGGTCCGCTCCGCACCCTAATCCCCCCGTAAGCTTCTGACCTATTAAGAGCCGACGAGGTACGGGATTAATCCCTAAAACTTGACTGTCTGTATTACAGACTACAAACTCCACTCCATGAATGCCTTGTCGAAACATATTAGCCACTGCATTGCAGCCAGCCCCCCCTACCCCCATCACCATAATAATAGGCTGATAAGTTTCTCTAGAAAAAACTAAGCTCATACGCCAGATTATTTTTTACTCTACAAGTTCCTGAGGTATTCTTAAGTTATTCTCCAAGAAGGAACGAATTCTTTGGAATATACTATTCTTGGAAGTAGACTGTTGCGTGGGCCTCAGAGACTTAGACTCTGGAGGTAGTGGCGGAAGAAACTCCTTAAGTACAGGTATCATATAAAGTAAAGATACACTTCCAGCCATGGAAGGTGTATTGATACCCTCTATAAGTCCTGGACCTAAAAGGGGTTGAAGGTCTACCTTGAAACATCTTTCTCCGAATAGATACTCCACTAAGCTTTCTATACCCTTCATGAGTGCGCCGCCCCCAGCTAAGTAAATACCTCCATAGAGGCGGCGTAAAAGCCCTGCTTTCTCTATCTCTTTCGCTACGAAAAGAAATATCTCTTCCAAGCGAGCTTGGATAACTTCTGCCAAGAACCGCTTTCGCACCTCTAAAGGTTCGCTACCTCCTACTACTCTGAAACGCAATATCTCATCCTCCTGCACTAGAGACGCCAGTGCTATACCTTCTTGAATTTTCAAAACTTCTGCATGCCGGGGCAAAATGAACCGAAGTGCTTCTCGTATGTCCTGGGTAATGAGATGACTTCCCAAGGGAAGCACAGCAAAGTGTTTCAGCATGCCTTCATCATACACCACCACCGAGGTAGAATTCGCACAAAAGTATACCAATGCTACTCCCGATACTTTCAGTTCAGGAGAGAGTAGAGCTTCAGCCGCAATCAGGGCGCGAGAAACAAAACCTTCCACCTCCAAACCCAAACGCTGAAAACAACGCTGTAGCATGTTTAGATAAGTCTGAGGTGCATACACTAAATAAAATTGTCCCTCAAGCCGAACCCCACTCATACCCAGTGGGTCTGACACCTTACGGCGATGGTCCAAGTGGTAAGTCTGAGGAATCACATGAATTAGCTCCAGATTCGGAGGGGTAGGACGATGAATGGCCTGATAACGAAGCCTCTCCAAATCTGCAAGCGTAATTTCATGCTCCTCCTGCGGAAATGTTACAATTGCCTGAGTCCACTCCCCCTGAAGTTCTGCATGGCTGATGGCTACCCAAACCCGCTGGATTATGGTGGCGGATTGCTGAGTAGCCTGCTTGAGAGCTTTCTGAATAGACTGAACGAGCCTTTCTATATTAGCCACGCCTCTCTCATCTATGCCTTCTGAGGAAGCTGTACCCGCTCCTAAGACACGCACCCGCCCCTGCATATCCGGCTGCCCTATAAGCACACGAACCTGATGCGTGCCAATATCTACTACACTATATATTTCTTTCATATACTTTGGTTCCTTTGGCATATTATTTGGCCTGGTATATAGAGAATTACCTTCTCACATGCATTTCCACCCTCCTTAGGCTGTATAAGCCGCAAGTAAACTTCCCACTGCTCTAAGGCTGTAGGGAGGTGCACCGTACGCCCCAAGACAAACTGCTCTGGACTAATTTCCAAATAGCCCTGCCATACCCCATCAGGGAGCTGTTGAAGATAGCTCACTGCCCGATGATACCACGGATATTTTTGCCACCACGAGGAGAATAACCCCACAGCTAAGCTATCCCACCTATGCATTTGTATAACTGGCATATCTAAAGGACGAGTTACGGGTAACCGATTGCCTTCCTTATCCACATAATACTGCCGAATAGGCAGAACAACCCGGGCTATCGGCTCCCGCGTCCTGAGCCATATATGAGTCCCCCCCTTCACCGTATAGAACGCCCAGATTTTATCACATAGACCCGAACTTTTTATCTCTTGCCACGTTCTCCAGAGGCTGGGGGAGGCTGTAGAAATAGCCTCTATATTTTGTTTTATCCAGCTACTATCCCATAATAACCCTTCACCTCTTAGAGTCCATTTCCCCTTTTCGCGGAGCTGTGTATAAT
>JANXCJ010000176.1 GCA_025060275.1 Bacteroidia bacterium
CATAGACTTAGTTCTAACCGATCCCCCCTACTTTCTGGATAAGCTGGATGAGACTTGGACGCCCGAACGTGCGGCTCCTAAATCTTATAAGCGCCAGCAAGTGCATCACCTTCCCCCAGGCATGAAATTTGACCCCAGCCAGGGGAAAAGGCTCTATGAGTGGTACCTCCCTATCGCACGAGAAATCTTTCGCGTGCTCAAGCCCGGAGGCTTCTTCTTCACTTTTGCCAGCCCGCGGCTCTTTCACCGAGTAGCCTGTGCCGTAGAAGATGCGGGATTCTATTTGCGAGACACCTTCTTATGGGTTTATACCCAGAGCCAGCCCAAAGCTATGAGCCTTCATCACTTCATCCGGCGATTACCGCTTCCAGAAGCCGTCAAAGAAAAACTCCACCAGAAGCTCCACGGTTGGAAAACCCCTCAAGTCAAATCAGTATATGAACCGATTATCGTAGCGCAAAAGCCCTATGAGGGCACACTCTTGGAAAACTTTCTCCAATATCAAGTAGGTCTCTTTCAAACCGAAGTCCCTATTGGTAAGGGCATGTTCCCCGCTAATCTGCTCTTAGTAGAAGAGACAGAAACCCTCTTAGATAGGTACTTCCTCCTGCCCAAATCCGCCGAGGACCTCCCTCACCCTACAGCTAAGCCTGTGGCTTTATGTGAGTATCTGATAGAGCTTAGCACGGTTGAGGGGGCAATAGTGCTGGACCCGTTCTTAGGCAGTGGCAGTACAGCCATAGCCGCCCTGCGCCGAAAAAGGCATTTTATAGGGGTAGAAATTCATCCCTTTTACGCAGAGCTGGCTACCCGAAGAGTCCAAATGGTCTTGCCTGCTTTGCTATGAACCCGGCGGGAAAGAATCTTTTCCGAGTTATGGGTGAAAAGTCTAAGGTAGGGGAAGAGCCATCTTAGACTCTCGGCAGCCCTCCTCAGTCAGCTGGCACGGCAAAGAGTTGATTTTCTGCTTGCAGAGTCGTAGCCACATTTCGTATGCTTCTTGTAGTACCGCCTTGTGGTTCTTTGTTGCCGAAATAATAGTATCGCTTAGTAGCTCCACTCTGGTTATGAATAAGCACTTGACCTGTAACAATTCCAAACCGACAATTAGAGGGTAGTATGCCGCTAATGTAAGGAGAGCCGATGATGTCCGGGGAGGTTCCAGCCCATGTTGAGTTGTCCGAAAATGAGGTTCTAACCCAAATACTCTGTCTAATAGGTAGCGTATCAATCCCCTGACCGTCGAGTCGCAAAAGCTGAGTAGAAAAAACCATCCATCGGCCAGGAGGAAGGTCTATGTAGGAGTTTAGGTATTGCCAGTCTGGGAAGTTAGTAGTTATATCCTGTTGATTGGTATGCAAAGCCCCGAGTATTAGCCCTGCATAGCCATTTTCGGCGAAGCGGCGCCATCGCCCCCCTTGCCAGTAATAATAGCCAGGCCTGATAAGATCCACCCCACTCCCAGCTGTAGCGGTGTTGTACACCAGCATCCCCTCCGTGGCGGAGCCGGCTACAGGACTCCAAGAGTTGGCAGCGGTTAGGGCCACGGTAGGTAAAATAACCCCCTGCGTACCATTCCCCAGCACGTGCAGCTTAGCTCCTGGATGAGGGGTCATGGTACCAATGCCCACCTGACCATTCACTACAGACATTCCATGCACCTCCCCCCAACGATTCGCGGCATCCGTACCATTTGTGTAAAAGTCAATTCTACCTGTGAAGCTCCCATTATCACCTGAGCGGATAAGACCCGGACGCCATTCCGATGGGAAACCTAAGGGATCGCTCACAAATTCTATACCTGCTGCCCCAAAGGCCCCTGTAGATTGAACGCGAATGTAGGTGGGGTTAGCTGTGCTATACACATGTAGCGGACGCTGGGGTTGATTAGTGCCTATACCCACATTTTGTCCATGCAGTAATAATAAGGGGATACCAACTGAGGGTAGGGAAAAACGGCGAAACATGCTCAAATATACCACTTTTCATTTACTCCAAAGAGCAGGCGCTTCCTCAAATGAGCAGTTCTGCGTACAAAATGCCCCAATCCCAACCTAACCTGCATCTATGGTCTTATAGCCCTCAGCTTCGCAGTGAGGATATAAGTGGCGAGCTATTCTTTTCAGGCCAGAGTAAGCTGAGGGCTTGAAGGCTCGGGGCGATGGCTCATATAGAAACCAGCCGACGCAATAGCCGATACTGGGTAAGCTATAAGCAGCCCCACTCCACACGCCAAAATCCCTAAAAGTATCACAAGCATCTGAGTAAGTAAAAATAGGATGACTTTTCCGGGCACTTGGGAGAATAGAGCAAATGACTCTTGAAAAGAAGCCAGTACTCCTTCGTTCCGCTCAAGAATAAAGTAGGAGTAGAAATAGAATAGCACATTTAGTATTACTGCAGCTAAAAAGCCTATACCCATCAGTAAGAAGTTAGGTTTCAGGCTCTGAGCAAAAGTGTCGCCTTTTAGATGAACCTCTGGCTCGCTGCTCACTTCCTGAGCAACTCGGGCTATTCCTATTATATCCATGACAAAATCATATGCACTAATGAGAATAATGAGCCCAGGTATAACCGCAAGCAAAATGGAACCCAGAAGTATCTTGAGAAAAGCCATTATCGGAGGGAACACACTGCGAAAATCCACTGGCGAGTCAGAGCGCCAGACCTGCAGCCCATAATAGCTTAGGCACACACCTAAGAGATAGCTGAAGAATATCCCCACAAAAGGAACGAAGGACAGAAAGACAGTAAGTACGATTAGGACTACGCCTATGACCCAGTTGCCATTTTTGAATTTCTCCCAGGCTTGCTGCCATATCGCAGAGATGCTCATGCTGCAAAGGTAATCGTTAACTTAGCTCGGAAGATGAAGTCGGGATTCGGTGAAGTGATATTATGGCGCTTGGAGGATGCGCTCCAGTGGGCCGAGAGTCGCTCTATATGGCCTTTGACTTTTGGGCTGGCGTGCTGTGCCATAGAAATGATGGGCACTTTTGCTAGTCATTATGATTTGGAGCGGTATGGTATTTTTCCTCGGGCTACCCCTCGACAAGC
>JANXCJ010000177.1 GCA_025060275.1 Bacteroidia bacterium
ATACCCTCTATCGGAAGGAGTTTAGGTACTATTCCACGGGCATTTTCAGCAAAGCCATGGTGAAAGGGGTTTTCGTGGTAGTTCGGATGCGGTTAGATTCGTGAAAAGAGTGGGCTGTGGAGGATTCGAACCTCCGACCTCTGCCCTGTCAAAGCAGCGCTCTAAACCAACTGAGCTAACAGCCCGTATCTTACATTAAGAAAATCGGTTCAAAAGAGCTTTGAGCTGGGCGATTGCCTCTAAGTCCCCCAGCTTTTGACGAGTCTGAACGCGAGTGCGTGGCTCCGTGGTAGACGCTTCTGCTGCAGAGGAAGCGCCACCTTCTTCTACTTGTTTTTTGCGGGACTTGCGAGCAGGCTTGGTAGTCGCTTGCAGCGCTAATACAATAGTGCGATTCTGGTCGTCTAACTCTATCACTTTGAAGAGACGCGTTTCGCCTTCTTTGGGTATCTCTCCTTGCTTTTGTCTCCGAAAGAGGCACTGGCTTACCCTCTAAGAGCGCCTGGATAGCCTCTGCCACATAGCGACGCTGTACTTTAGCAGGGGCTTGTGGGCTATCGTCTATCGCTCCCATATAAGCCACCTCAAAGAAGTCTCCTTTATTCTTCAGCAGGAAAACATGGGGAGTTTTAGTAGCCCCATAAGCCCGCGCTACTTCCTGAGTCTCATCTACTAAATAGGGGAAGGGATAGTTTTTCGCACGGGCACGCTTTTGCATCTCCGCATAACTGTCTTCGGGTTCTATCTCTGGGGCATTCGGATTGATAGCTACGACAGGAAAACCTTTGGAAGCCATTTCCTTATGCAGGGCGATAATGCGATCCTCATAGGCTTTGGCATACGGACAGTGATTGCAGGTGAAAATGAGAATGACTCCCTTTTCCTTCGCATAGTCTGACAGGCTGACCTGCTTTCCATCTACATTCTTGAGGGAAAACTCTGGAGCTTTATCCCCCACCTTAACGCCGCCAGACACTATCGGGAGCAGCAGAAGGGCGACCTTTAGCCTCATGAATAGCATTAACAATAAATGCTACGACTTCCTGCGCTGACTCAAAGCCCCCCATATGCCCTACCCCCAGCGGATAAATATGAGTATAATGTAGCGCCCCAACCCAAGTAGAACTAACCAGGGGTATCCAGACAATGGGATCATGCTCCGCTAGCCACAAGGCAGGCAGTGTAATCCCACGCTGAGCAAGGAGCCGAGCGGCTTGCCGAGAACCTTGCGGCGGCGAATCTACACTAATGAGCCAAAAACGCACCGGCACCTTCTCTCTAAGCTGCTGATAGGCCTGTTCTAAAAAAGGCAGCTCTTTTACACAAGGACGACACCAAGTAGCCCAGAAGTTAATCACATGATAAGTGTCGGGGGATTGCGACAGCTGCTGCTGCCATCCTTCCCATCGTACCGCAGGTAAAGCCTGCAGCCAAACCCCTATCCAGAGCATGCGTAAATTTGCAAAGAGCGAGAGAGCACCATAGCAGGCCTTATTACTTTGTACCTTTGTGGTATGACGACGCAGCTAAAAGAGCGAGAGAGCACCATAGCAGGCCTTATTACTTTTGGCTTTTTAGCCGCTCTAAGTCTCTTTTTGCCCTTCCAGTCTATCCTAAGCTCTGTATTATTAGATGATACTTTCTACTATGCCCAAATTGCTCGCAACCTCGCTCATAAAGGACTCCTCTCCTTTGACGGGATTCATGAAACAAACGGCTTCCATCTCGTATGGCTCCTTTTGATAACGCCCGTAGCCTATTTTTTCCCCGAAGATGAAACCTTCATTCGGGGTATCCTACTGGTAGAAGCAATATTCTCTGCCTTAGCTGTTGCCTGGATGTGGCAGCTGCTGCGTCGTCATTTCTCTTTCGGCAGTACCCTGGCTGCTACTTTGATTGCGCTGCTCTTCTATTATACCAACTGGATTCTTATCTGCGGTATGGAGGGGGGCATAGCCATAGCCTTCTTATTTGCCTCTCTACGCGCCCATGAAAGCTACATAGAATTCCCTTCCTCTGGACGCTTGATTAGCTTAGGAGTGTTTTTAGGCTTGCTTGCTCTCTCTCGTTTAGACACAGCCCTCCTCATCGGGGCAATAGGCATAGAACTGCTCCGAAGAAAAGCCTTATATCCAGCTATCCTTTTAGGAATTCTCGCAACGCTTCCTCTCTGTGCTTATCTCCTCTTCAACCTTTTCTACTTTGACCATCTCTTGCCTGCAAATGCTCTTATCAAGTTATCCAAAGACCCTCTGCAGAGCTTACACCGATTCTCTCAGACCATGCATCGCTTGCTCTTCGGTAGCCAATCGGGATTAGGGCTGCTTTTCCTCTTACTTCTGCTGGGCTTGGGTATAGGCTGGCTGATTTACCGCATCCGTACTCAGACATATAAAGTGCTGGCACCCTCTTCCTTCTACACCATAGGCATCCCCTTAGGCGCTGCAAGTGTAACTCATCTCCTCCTTATAGCTCTTCTGATAGGCAAAATCTATCCCTGGTATCTTATCATGGAGGTATTTTTCATGGTCTGGGTGCTCTGTGTGCTCGCTTACTACTTAGAACGATATTCCCCCGTCCTGAAAAATGTCTTTTGGATAGCCGTAGTAGGATTCGTAGGAGTGATATGGGCGCCCATTCTGTACCGCAGATGGTATCCTAAGTACCGAGAACTACATTTAGTATTCAGAGAAGGAGCCCAGTGGTTAGAGAAAAACACTCCCCCTACCGCTAAAATTGGATGCTTTGATGCGGGTATCGTGGGCTATTTCGCCCATAGAAGGGTTATAAATCTAGATGGCTTAGTGAATAATGTAGAGTTTGTGCCTTATGCCCGAGGGGATAGCGTCTATGCCTATATCCGAAAAGAGCGAATAGAATACTTAGCCCAGTTCTTTATTGGGGATGGCTTTGAGACAGGACGGCTTTCGGGTTCTAAAGAGGAGTGGCTCAAGTTGTTAGGCGATACCCTCTATCGGAAGGAGTTTAGGTACTATTCCACGGGCATTTTCAGCAAAGCCATGGTGAAAGGGGTTTTCGTG
>JANXCJ010000178.1 GCA_025060275.1 Bacteroidia bacterium
CGCCTGGTCCTTCTTTCTCCTCCAGATACCCTCCAGGTAGAAGTTACCTTTATTGGCTATCAAGCCCTTGTCGTAAGATTACCTATCAGGGAGGCTACAAAGCCGCTTAGCTTTACTCTAAAGGAGACAGGTGTAAGAGCGCAAGAGGTCGTAATATCTGTAAGCCGAATTAGTGAGATGATTATGCGATCTCCTATTACTGTCCTAAAAATGAGTGCAAGGGAGGTTCAAGAGGCTCCAGGACTAAATATATTCCAGAATATCTCTTTTGTCAAGGGAGTAGAACAAGTCTCTTCAAGTCTTACTTTTCAGGTGATAAACGCAAGAGGTTTCAACTCCACCTCAAATACAAGGTTTGTGCAAAGGCTAGATGGCGTAGAGATGCAAGCACCTGCCCTGAATTTTCCTGTTGGAATGATAACAAACATTGGGGACCTAGACATAGAGAGCGCAGAACTTGTACCTGGGCCCGCTTCTGCATTATATGGTCCTAATGCCTTCAACGGAATACTAAACATATACACAAAAGACCCTTTTCGCTTTCCAGGTCTTTTTGCCTCTGTGCGGTTAGGAGTGAATCATGCGGATAATATAGATACGACACCTCAACCCCTTTATGAAGTGGCTGTGCGATATGCGAAGGCCTGGAACAACCGCTTTGGAATAAAAATCTTTGCCAACTGGTTTGATGCCCATGACTGGATAGCCCAAGATGCGACGGATAGAGGTAATTATGAAGGCGCCTTCGGGGTTTATGCTATCCCTGGCCCACAAAATCCGGGGTATGATGCGGTGAATGTATATGGTGATGAAGCCCGAATAGCCCCCTCCAGTGTGCGGAGGATAGCTTCTCTTATAGGACCCGCAATAGGAGGGGGCATGCCTAATAATCCTGATGATCTGAATTTTTACGTGGCAAGGACGGGATACTGGGAAAGGGAGCTCATCCGCTACAACGCTCGTGTGGGTAAAGCTACTTTCGGAGCTTACTATCGTCTGACAGACCGACTTCAGCTCAGTTACTTAGGACTTATCTCCACGGGAGCTACGGTATATCAGGGCGTGAATCGGTATAGTGTGCGAGAATTCATATTTAGCGCAAATAAGGTGGAGTTATCGGCACCTAACTTCAAAGTATGGGCTTATGCAATCTTGGAAGACGCAGGAAACAGTTATGATAGCCGCTTTGCGGCTCTAAATCTTCTAAATGCTGTCAAGCCCCATACGAACTGGATGGCACAGTATATACTCACTTATACGGGTCAGCTCCAGCGCGCTGTAGAAGCGTTAGGACAAAATCCGGCTGATTATGGGATTCCTTCGGCAGGGGATCATGCGGCTGCACGCCGGTTTGCTGACTCCGATAAAGCCCAAGCACTTCAACCGCTTTTCCAGTCTTGGGGTTTTCCGGCAAATATTGTGTCACTGTTTGGAGGGGGAGCGCGTCCTCCCGCTAACTCCCCAAGTTTCAATCAGCTCTTTGAGCAAGTTACGGCTAACTCTAACCTTGCACAGGGAGGGGCTCGTTTCCTTGACAAAAGTTCTATGTACCATGTAGAGGGTCAGTATGATTTTTCACGCGCAATTCGCTGGTTAGAATTACTTACGGGCGGGAACTTTCGGTATTTCCTCATAAATTCTCAGGGCACAATTTTTGCCGACACTCTGGGGCCTATTGGTCTATGGGAGTACGGAGTCTTCTTACAAGCGGCGAAGTTTGTTTGGCAGGAACGTCTCCGCTTGTTAGGCTCCATTCGCTATGATAAAAACATGAATTTCCAAGGGCGCTTTACACCGCGTATAGGCGCTATCTTAGCAATAGATAAAGAGAAAAATCACAATCTCCGCTTATCCTATCAGACGGGCTTTCGCATGCCCTCTCTACAACCGCAATATATTGACCTAAATGTAGGGACCTTTCGTTTGATTGGTGGGCTCAGGTCCTCGGATGAATACTATGGTATTATAGATAACAACTACTCTACGGAATCTGTAAGAGCCTTTTTAGATTCTCTTGCAGCCCGTACACGGGGAACTTCTAATCCCAGTGATTATGCTGACCTTTTGCGCACACTTCCTATACAAAACATCAAGCCTGAAAGGGTAGCCTCCATAGAGGTAGGCACCCGGCATATTCTAAGCAATCGTGTATATATAGATTTAGACTATGCTTATTCTCGTTATGTAGACTTCTTAGGAAGCATAGACCTCATAGGGCCGCGTAGATATCCTCAGGAAAATGGCCAAGTTTATATGGGGCGGCTCACACCTGACTCTGTTGCAGTAGGGGCTTATGCCTCTTACCGCCGATCCTATAATACATCTACCCCAGTTTATACGCATCATTTTTCTATGGCTTTGCAGTATACTTTGAGTCGCCGTTTCTTTCTGAATACAAACTATACCTATGCGGAGATTATTCTAAGTGAGGAAGCCAAGAGAGATGCTCTCATAGCGCAGTTCAATACACCTAGGCACAAAGCCTCCGTCTATTTTACGGGAAGGGAGCTTCTGAAAAATAGAAGATTAAGCTTTACTATAGGATACCGCTGGATGAATGCTTATTGGTTTGAGTTATCTTTTCATGAGCGCATCATTCCCACCTACCAGCTGATTGATTTGCAAGTGAGTTACAAGTTACCTAAGATCAGGAGTCAGTTTCGCATAGGAGGACAAAATATCTTAAATAACCGCCATATAGAAGTGCCGGGCGGACCTATGTTAGGTTCTCTATACTATGTGCAGTGGAGTTATGATCCCTTCTTACCCTGAGGCGAGGAAAGAGGTCTAAGGCATTTTCTTTCGTCTGTTCAAGCACTGTTTCTATGGAGGTTTTCCACAATTCTGAAATTACCTGCGCCACATAGAAGATATAACTACTTTCGTTGCGCTTCCCCCGTAGAGGAGAGGGGGGCAGATAAGGGCTGTCAGTCTCTAAAACTATCTTATCTTTTGGAAGCTTTTGTATTGCTTCTCGCAGA
>JANXCJ010000179.1 GCA_025060275.1 Bacteroidia bacterium
AGGGGCAGAAATATGCGCATGGATAGCGGAATACCTCTTTGAGTGGCTAGATGCCCCTGTCATGCGAGTAGCTTCGTTAGATACACCCGTACCCTTCAATCAAAAGTTGGAGGCTGCCTTTCTCCCCTGGGGCAGACTGCCTGTAGCTCTGGAGAAACTACTTGCCTACTAAATGACGCATCTGAGTACATACATAGGGTTATTCACGGGTCTCACGATAGCAGGGATGGGATTATACTTTTTCTTCCATCCTTTGCAGAGCAGTTCTACCCCCTGGCTAATGCAGGGACTACCTGTCTTCATGATAGGATATGGGATTGTCCGTCTAGGTTTTAGCTTATATCAAGTCATACGACTATTTAGAAGGAAGACAACTATCCCCTCGTTAAGCGTGGGAGCACTGCTAGGCCTTGCTGAGTTGCTTGAAAGCTGTTCCCAAAAACCGGAAGCTAATATGAGAGTTCGCATGGACTATGCGGGAGACTGTGCTACCTGTCCCATTAGTCGGATGGATTCTATCCTGCGGGTGTTTTTCCGCGAAGGCATCACCACGGTGGTCTATGATAGCGCAAACCATCAGGTAGTCCTTGACATGGATAGCAACTTGGTAAAACTAGACAGCCTGCAACACGTGCTCCTTGCGTATGGCTATGAGGTGAATGAGGAGTTTCCTTTGGATCCTATCCTCTCTCCCTGTTGTCAATCTTCCAGTTTGCACAGCCCTTCTTCTTCCCCTGAGTCCCCTTTCTTTGCTATGCCGCACGAGGAGGTACACGAAGGCATGAGCCTTTTAGAAAAGGAATTAGAAAGCGCTATTGCTCCAGAAATAGGGGGGGGTACGCTACCTGAAGAACCCGATATAGGAGGGTTAGAAGATGAACTAAGTAACATAGAAGAAGAACTAAATATAGGAGACGAGTTGGACACCAGTGAGATAGGACTAGAAGAGCTAGAAATGGAAGAAGAACTCGGCTTAGAAGAGGGGGAAGGAAGTCCTAAAAAGAAAGGCACTTCCGAGAAAAAGAAGTAAGGTTTTCCTTTCGGAACCTTTAGGAAGCCGTGAAGAGGTCAGGCTGTCCTCCCCGCCGAAAAAGAGATAGCTCATAAGGGGGCATAGGCACAGCATTACGGAAGTAGCGCATGAAAGCTGCCTGAAAAACTCTCTCTATGGTAAGCGCAATAGGTCCCTTTCCCTGAAGCCTTTCTCCCCAGCGGCTATCGTTTAGCTTTCCACCATGACAAGCCGCAATAAGATGAAGGATACGATCCGCTTGATTAGGGAATTTCTCCCTCAGCCACACTTCAAAGACTTCAGCTATCACCCCATTCAGCCTTACAATTGTGTAAGAAGCTGTCTGGGCCCCAGCTTCTGCAGCCTTATGCAGGATTTCCACTATCTCTGTATCATTTAAGCCCGGTATGACAGGAGCCAACATAATTCCTGTGGGAATACCCGCATCACGCAACCGCCGAATGACTTCCAAGCGACGAGCCCCTGAAGCTGCCCGAGGCTCTAATACCTGCCGAAGCTTCTCATTCAAAGTAGTAAGACTAAGATAGACATGGACCAGATTCAAGGCCGCTAACCCCTGAAGAATGTCTAAATCCCTAAGAATCAGAGCGCTCTTAGTAATAATACACACTGGATGCCTGAATTCTAATAAAATTTCCAATAATTTGCGAGTAATTCCATATTTTTTCTCTATAGGTTGATAACAATCCGTATTACCTGCAAGCATGATCGGAGAAGGCTTCCAACTAGGCTGCATGAGCGTTTTCCTTAGTAGCTCTGGGGCATTCTCCTTCACAAGGATACGAGTCTCAAACTCAATACCGCCTGAGTAACCCCAGTATTCATGACTATTCCTCGCATAGCAATAGATACACCCATGCTCACATCCTGCATAAGGATTCATGGAATATACGATAGGTAAATCGGGGCTCTCTATCTTATTTACGATAGAGGAGGGCTTGACCAGTATGTACTGTGCCTGCGCCATATCTGGAGCTATGATGCTCTCATACTCATGATTAAGGGGATCAAAACGATTTTGAGGGCTATGCCGAGCTCCGCGACGCACAAGCGGAAAGAAAAAGGATTTTTCCCTCTATGGTCTGTGGATAAGTTGTGTAAAAAGAAAGACGGGACTATTCAGGTTCTGTATAGGTGATAATAATACTGTCTCCGGGCTTTATTTCATCAGAACTTAAGCGATTGAGCTGTCGTAGCTGTTCTATTGGGATTCCGTAGCGGAGGGCTATCTGAGCCAAGGTCTCGCCTGGCTGGACAGTATGAATCTGGGCTCTGGGAACCTTACGCTGGGGAGGAAGCTCATGAGTAAGCCGTGGATCATCTAAGAAGAAATGGCGCTTTTCTTCAGGGGTAAGCTGGCGGAGTTGCTTTTCGTGAGCTAAGTTTATTAGGGCTTGCTCATCTGGCAGCAAAGGATATATATACACACTTCCTCGCGGACCTGGCACGGCAAGGAGCAGGCCTTCAGGATGGAAGGCTGGCTTGAAGTGAATATGAAGAGGAAAATTATACTCTGTCAAATGCAAAAAGGTTCGCCCACTCCATAGGATAGCTTGCTGGTCTGTACCGATGGAGAGAATATGGAGTCCAGAAGGGCTCCACTGCACTGCGTAGGGGACTCCTTTGTGTCCTGTGAGGGTGCGAATTAGGCTTCCTGACGTTACCTCCCACACTCTTAGGGTAGAGTCGGCGCCGGCTGTTACCACTCTCCGCCCATCAGGACTAAACGAAGCTGCTCGCAAGCCCCCTCTATGCCCTCTTAGCAATGCTACACGTTCACCCGCCCATGTCCAGACAGAAGCTGTACCATCCTCACTCAGACAGAGGATTAGACTTTCATCCGGCGAGAGTAAAACTTGCACAATCGCCGCTCTATGGGCCTGTATATTCAGTGTCTCTCCTGTTTCTACCTGGCATAAGTGAAGTGCGCCTGCGCGCGTA
>JANXCJ010000017.1 GCA_025060275.1 Bacteroidia bacterium
TATCGTGATAAACTGCTGCACACTTGTTTCCAGAAAAGCCCGCTGAAGGTCATATAGTCTTTCTCCTCACGACTCATCTAAACCTGTTTTACGCACAGGAAGCCCTACTAGCTCCATGCCGATGAGCCTCAGATTGGAGGCTTTTTGCCCTGCTAAGCACCCATCATGTATGCTTAGAGATGGAAACAGGCTGTCCCGTATGATACTTCCTTAAGATGAGCTTGCTTCAAATGGGTGTGAGAGGCGATATTCAGGAACAGAGTCAATTTTTTATCTTTGCTTCTATGGCAGGAAAACCCAAAAAAGAGGGATTTCTTTACCCTCAGGTTTTTTGGAAGCAACCTTGGGAATGGCTCAGTCGGTATCGCGTGGTGAATACATATGTTGCAGTGGGCTTTTATGGGGGTATTTCGTTGATTATGCTGTTATATGCTATCCTAAGCCAGAACTTGCGCTGGTGGGAGGTGAGCTTACTCTTTATAAGTGGGGTGTTGGCTTGGACATTCTCGGAGTATCTCCTTCACCGCTTCGTCTTGCATTATGTGGAAGATCATCCCATTATCTTGAGATGGCATAATTTCATGCATGGGGCACACCACGATATACCGAAGGACCTGCGATTTGTTACAGCCTCCCCTTTTATTACATTCCCTATAGCAGTAATTTTCTGGGTACTATTCTGGCTTATTTTGGGATGGAAATGGGTTTGGGCTTTCTATGCGGGTTTTGGAGTGGGGTACTGTCTGTACGAATACATCCATCATGCTATTCATAAGTATCCCCACCCCCCTGTACCCTTTCTTAGGGGTTTGTGGCAGAATCACTACCTCCATCACTTCAAGAGCCCTGAAAAACGGTTTGGGGTCACAACTACTCTTTGGGATAGAGTTTTCGGAACCTATCCCAATGACTGAATAGCTAATTACCTCCACCACCTTCATTGAGCCACTCAAACTCGTACGACATACTGCTCCTTTGGCTTATTACTTCTCCCAGAGGCTGAGAGACAGCCGCTGAAGGAAGGGGCGTGCCTAATATAAAAGCTAAGGTGGCTGCAATAGAAGTGATGCTAACCCTATCATATATTTCCTTGCCCCCTCTTATCCCTCCTCCCCACCAGATAAGAGGCACATGTGTATCATAACTCCAGATGGAGCCATGCGTTGTCCCATGAGAATATCCCCCCTCCACCCAGCCCGGAGCATATACAACTATTACATCTCCACTCCTGCTCGCTAAAAATCCTGCTCGGATCATTTCATAAGCATACGGACCTTCTCCCACTCCACTGAGCTCTTGTGCAGTGTAGGCTGCCACTACATAAGGCTGCGTAAGAAGCCACTTTTTTAGAGTGAGCATAGCTATCTCCTTTTGCTGGTAAGAGAGTTCAGAGCTCAAGTAAAAGTTCTGATTGAGGAGAGCACTGATAGGAGAAAATGTGTCTGGAAGACCTAAAGTTTGTTGTAGCAAGTTGTTAGCAGCGTGGAGTAACTCCTTCTCGGGATAGCGACCAGCATTTAGTTTATTTTGAGCAAAAAACTCAGGGGTGGGCGCTGCCCCATGATCAGCGGTAAGAAAGAGAATAATATCCTCCTTTCTAAATCGTCTCGTGAGATAATTCAAAAAATCTGCCAATTGCCTGTCTAGCTCACGATAAATCTCCTCTAACTCACAGCTTTCCGTGCCAAAAAGATGCCCTACTAAGTCCGGTGTGGAGAGACTTATCGCAAGAAAATCCGTCCACGGACCTTTCCCCAGCTTTTCTGCCTCTATAGCCTCCCGAGCGAGACGGAAAGTAAGCCAGTTACCAGCCGGAGTGAGAAGCATCTCTTCATAGGAGGTAGGGTAGTGAGGGAAAGTTGCTCCTTGGCTTTCACCAAAGGAATATTCAAAGGGAGCGTCATCTTGACAGAATAGGGTATGTTTACGGTTCCAAGGTATCTTCCGAAGGCTATCGGGCAACCGCAGTTGATTGAACTTCTCTACCCAGCTCGGGAGAGTATCTATATAATATGAGCTTGTCACCCAGCGGCCAGTCTGCGTGTCAAACCAGAGAGCGAGCGTGCCGCTGCGCCCAATAGATAGTATTGCAGACCTATCCTTCAGAGCTATTCCAATAGACTTATTCCGAAATCGCCATTTATAACGCGCCTCATCACATATCGTAGTGCTCCACAAGGCTCTCGGGGAACAAGCAGCTGCGGGGTTGGAAGTTCCTACTGGACGTACAGCAGTATCTTTCACACAATACACTCTTTGTTGGCTTTGGCGATCCCACCAATGGTTAGCTACGATTCCATGATAGGCTGGAGTAGTACCAGTATATACAGAAGCATGGCCGGGCCCAGTATAAGTAGGGAAATAAGGATAATGACAATTCAAATACACTAATCCCTCTGAGAGAAGGCGCCCAAATCCCTGACTACGCTTAGCCACAAATCGGTTCAGGTAGTCGGCTCGCATCTGGTCTACAATAATACCTACTACCAAGCGAGGGGGGGAGGGCAGAGCCACTTCCAGGAGGGCCCACATTAGGCAGTAAAACATAGCCGTAAAGATAATACCCCCTCTTAAACTGACGGAGGAAGAAGCTATACCAAGCTACCCTAATTCAGAGGGACTTTTGACTTACAAGAGTAGTGGGGTCCTCAGCTAGAGTACGCCTTATAGCATCTAAAAGCCCATTTATAAATCCAGGACTGCGAAGAGTGCCATAACTCTTGGCTATCTCTATCCATTCATTGAGAGTTACACGCAGCGGTATATCGGGAAAATGCATAAGCTCATATACGCCACAAAGCAGAATACACTTATCCACCAAGAATAACCTCTCCCAGGTCCATCCACGCAAATGTTTCTCAATCAGGACGCGTATAGCAGGCATTTCCTCTATGACGCCGAAAAAGAGCTCTCTTAGGAATTGAGCATTATGAGGTGCTTCAGCTTGAGCTGCCTCATACATTTCAGACAATAGATGAGCAAAAATTTCATCCGGTGGCGTTTCGGAGACGATGTAAGCATAAATAGCCTGCATAACCCTCGCCCTGATTTTATGACGGGGAATAACGAGGTTGGGGGTTCCTTCCTGTGCAGAGGAGCTGCCCTCTGGTTCTAATGGTTTAGTCTCTGTCATGTCGCTTAGCTGATTTTTTCTTTATTACGCGCTTGAAAGAGAAAACATAGAAATAGATGCACGAGAACGCAAGGCAGAGATAGCCCGAATGCGTTCCTCTGCCAGGCGCATGGCTGCCTCGTGAGGCGTTATTCCTCTCTGCTCCGCCGCTGTGAAGACCCGTAGCGTCGCCTCGTAGATGTACTCTGTGCGAGCTAAGGCCCGATTACGATTGTAACCCTCCAGTTCTGTATAAACGTTAATCAAACCGCCTGCATTGATGAGAAAATCAGGGGCATACAGAATTCCCCTGTCCACCAACCTGAGGCTGTCCTCCACCTCATCGGCAAGCTGATTATTGGCCGAACCTGCTATCACAGCACAGCGAAGATGCGGAATAGTGTCTTTGTTCAGGATCCCTCCGCGAGCACAAGGTGAGAAAATATCTACAGGCTGATTATACCAGGCATCCGGCGAAACCGGCTGAAGTCCATACTCTTTCTGCGCATATTCAAGCTGACGGGCAGAAAGGTCCGTAGCATACAGAGAAGCCCCCTCCTTGTGAAGGAGCTTTGCAAGTGCCATCCCTACTTTGCCCAACCCCTGAATGAGAATTTTCACCGCTCTGAGAGATTCTGTGCCTGTAACCTTTTTCCATGCCGCCTTCATACCTAAATAAACCCCATAAGCAGTTACGGGAGAGGGGTCTCCACTTCCTCCCATCTCCTCTGGAAGCCCTGTTACATAAGCCGTCTCCATCCGAATAAACTCCATATCCTTGACAGAGACTCCCATGTCCTCTGCTGTGATATAATGCCCTCCCAATCCCTCTACAAACTGGCCGAAGCGCCTAAGAAGGGCTTCAGACTTGATTTGCAGGGGGTCTCCTATAATGACAGCTTTGCCACCTCCTAAATTCAAGCCACTAATCGCAGCTTTATAAGTCATTCCTCGAGAGAGCCGCAAAACATCAATAAGAGCCTCCTCCTCGGAGGCATAAGGCCAAAAGCGTACCCCACCCAGTGCAGGGCCTAAGGTCGTATCATGAATAGCTATGATGCTCTTGAGCCCTACACCTTCATCTTGACAGAAGACCACCTGCTGGTGGCCTAAGCTGACCATTTGAGAGAAGAGGTTCATAGTTCAGCAGGTATTTTTTGTTCTACCAAAGGAAACATAAGCTCCATCTCACTGAAAAAGAAGGCGATTTCTCTCCGAGCACTTTCAGGACTATCAGACCCATGCACGGCGTTTCGCTCTACATTCGTGCCAAAGAGGGCCCTCAGAGTTCCCGGGGCAGCCTTTGCGGGGTCTGTAGCCCCCATCAATTCACGGTAAGCATGCACTGCCCCTTCCCTTTCTAAGACAAATGCGACCAAAGGCCCCGAAGTAATGAAATCTATGAGAGACTCAAAGAAAGGGCGCCCCCGATGCATAAAATAAAAGTTTTCTGCCGCCGTCCGACTAAGACGCAGCATTCGCATCCCCACTATCCGAAAACCCCTCATTAGGATATGGTCTAAGATTTTCCCTATATGACCTGCCTGCACGGCATCAGGTTTAATCAACCCGAGAGTTCTCTCTAATGCATTCATTTGCGCACAAAGCTACGAGTTTTCTGGACTATGATGTAGGTTTGTAAAAGTATGGCGTGGATAGTAGATATTCGTGCAAGAGAAATTTTGGACTCTCGGGGCTGGCCCACAATAGAAGCGGAGGTAATACTGGATACAGATCATGTCGGGCGAGCTGCTGTACCCGCAGGAGCTTCACGAGGCTCCCATGAAGCCTGGGAACTAAGAGATAGAGACAGCACCCGCTTTGGAGGTAAAGGGGTCCGAAAAGCCGTAGAAAACATTCATACTATTATTCGTCCTGCCCTCGTAGAAATGTCGGCATTAGACCAAAGAGCCATAGACAAGAAATTGATTGAGTTAGATGGCACACCCAATAAGTCTCATCTAGGAGCAAATACCTTATTAGCTGTTTCGTTAGCCACTGCTAGGGCGGCTGCGCAAGCGATAGGTCTCCCCTTATATCGGTACATAGGGGGTACTCGTCCTCACCGCCTCCCCGTCCCCCTGATGAATATTCTAAATGGGGGCAAACACGCAGACAATCCCCTAGAGATTCAAGAGTTTATGATCGTGCCTATCGGTGCACGCAGTTTTCAGCAGGCTTTAGAGTGGGCTGCTGCCGTATCCAATACCCTACGAAGTCTTCTCAAGTCTCAAAACCTTCCAACAAATGTAGGAGATGAAGGTGGGTTTGCTCCTCCCTTAAGGGACAATGAAGAAGCATTAGAAATCCTCCTCTTAGCCATTGAAAAAGCAGGCTTTACTCCGGGTAAGGAAATCGCAATAGCTCTAGACGCAGCCGCTACGGAATGGTATGATGCCGAAAGTCGCAAATATCATCGCTTCAAATCCACGAAAGAAGCATTTTCTACTGAACAGATGATACAGTTCTGGACAAGCTGGGTTCGACAATATCCTCTTTTTTCTCTTGAGGACCCTTTAGCTGAGGAGGACTGGGAAGGGTGGGCAGCCCTCACACAAGCAATCGGAGACCGGGTCCAACTGGTAGGCGACGACCTCTTTGTTACACATCCCGGACGCCTTCAACAGGGGATTCGTAGTGGCGTAGCGAATGCTATCCTCATTAAGCTCAATCAGATAGGTACTCTCACAGAGACACTAGATGTGATAGCCTTAGCCCATCAGGCGGGCTATAGATGTATAATAAGCCACCGAAGCGGCGAAACTGAAGATACTTTCATCGCAGACTTAGCCGTAGCTACCGACGCTAGGCAAATTAAGGCTGGAGCTCTTAGCAGAACTGACCGAATAGCTAAGTACAATCAGCTCCTTAGAATAGAAGAGGAATTAGCTTCTATCGCTACTTATGGTCTCTAAGATTATCAGAGGACTCGCTAATCCCTATATATGGATAACTTTGGGAGTCTTGTTATGGCTAGGTCTTTTAGACAACTATAACTGGTTAGAGCAGTATCGTCTCAGTCAGAGACTAAGGCAAATGCGAGCTCAATTAGAGTTCTACGAAAAGGAAATTGCCATTCTCCGCCAGGAGAAAGAAGCGCTTCAATCAGACCCCTACACTCAAGAATACTATGCCCGACAGCACTATTGGGTTAAGCGAAAAGGGGAAAAGGTATATATCCTCTCTAATCATTAGAGAGGGATACTTCATCGTAGGAATCCTGAGTCTATAGCCGGAAGAGGATATCAGCATAGCGTGGAAGGGGATAATAGTCGGCTGGCAGCAGCATCTCTATTTTATCCGCATGATATCTTAGCTCTGCCATCATGGGGCGGAGGTGTTCATGTACCCAGTTTGCGCGCTCTTCCGCAGAGGGGAGATTTTCAATAGCCTGCCACGTGGTTTCAGCATTTCGGATAGCCTTCCACAAACCTTCAAGGTGAGTTTGAAGTGTCTCTGCAATATGATGTTGAGGAGTTTTCTCAGGGGCTAAAGCTGACGACCATGCTTGAAAGGTGGGCATAGCCATGAGCTGGAGAATCTCACTCTGATACCGAAGTGCAATGGGAATCACCTGCGTACGAAGCATTTCTAATAGCGTATGAAGTTCAATCCCTAATGCCTTGACATACCGCTCTAATCGTACCTCATACCGAGCATTAAGCTCTACCTCAGAAAGTATATTGAATCGCCCGAAGAGCTCGCGAGTGGAAGGGGATATGTAAGCTCTGAGTACTTGGGGAACATGAAAGGATACAGAGAGCCCCCTCTTTGCAGCTTCAGCATGCCATGCAGGGTCATAACTATTTCCATCAAAGCGAATAGGACGACTCTCTTGGAGAAATTCCCGAGTAACCGTTAGAATAGCTGCTTCACGAGAAAGACCATTTTCCCTGTAAGCACCTACTCGCTCCCTAAACTCCTCCATAGATTCCGCTACAGCGGCATTGAGCACGATCATAGCAGGGGCACAGTGTGCAGAAGCTCCCACCGCACGAAACTCAAACTTACTACCTGTAAAGGCAAAAGGCGCTGTACGATTTCGGTCGGTGTTATCTCTCAGGACAGGAGGCAATTGAGGTATATACAAGGATATAGCGGTCTTCTCCGGAAGTTTAGGGAGCTCAGGGACTTTTTCCAGCGCTTCTACTGCTTGAGAAACTTGGGTACCTAAGAAGACCGATAAAATAGAAGGAGGCGCCTCATTGCCTCCTAACCGATGCTCGTTACCCGGGGTAGCGATAGTAGCCCGAAGAAGGTCCGCATGCCTGTAGAGAGCCCGCAGCACAATACTAAGAATGCTAAAGAATCGGAGATTTTCCCGAGTGTTCTTTCCTGGAGCAAGGAGATTTATACCTGTACTTGTAGCAAGAGACCAGTTATTATGTTTGCCAGAGCCATTAATGCCTGCGAACGGCTTCTCGTGGAACAGGGCTTCTAATCCGTGGCGGCGAGCCGTACGCTGAATAAGGTCCATAAGTAGTTGATTATGGTCTATAGCCACATTGAGGTCTTCAAAGATAGGGGCACACTCATACTGCGCTGGAGCTACTTCGTTGTGCCGAGTTTTGAGGGGGATTCCCAAACGCCATGCTTCAGCCTCCAGCTCCTCAAAAAAGGCCAACACCCGCTCAGGGATAGAGCCAAAGTAATGGTCCTCCATTTGCTGACCTCGTGGAGAGGGAGCCCCTATTAGGGTTCTACCCGTCAGCATCAAGTCTAATCTTCTTTCATACAGGCTCTTCTCTATAAGGAAAAACTCTTGCTCCACCCCCAGAGTAGGGTATACCCGTTCTACTCCCCGATAAAAAAGAGCTACAACCTTCAAGGCAGAACGATTGAGAGCTTCAATAGAACAAAGGAGGGGGGTCTTATAATCTAAAGCCTCCCCTGTATAGGAGATGTAAACAGAAGGAATACAGAGAGTGCGCCCATAGATAAAGGGGGGAGAGGTGGGGTCCCATGCTGTATAGCCCCTTGCTTCAAAGGTACTCCGGAGCCCTCCGCTGGGAAAGGAAGAGGCATCGGGCTCCTGCTGAAGTAGCTCACTCCCATTGAAGCCGCTAAGTACTTTTCCCTGAATAGCTTCGTAGAAGTTTTCATGTTTCTCTGCTGTGAGTCCTGTAAGCGGATGAAACCAGTGGGTATAATGCGTAGCCCCTCTCTCCGTAGCCCACTGGCGTAGCGCATTCGCAATCTCATCTGCTAACTCAGATGAAATAGATTTCCCACGTTCCCACCGAGCAATTCCCTCTAATGCACTCTCAGAGAGATATTGACGCATTATTTCCCTATGAAATACTTTCTCTCCGAATGAGTTCACTGGGAGCCGCGTAGTTGTAATTCCATTTCCGCTCGTCGTCTTAGTGATCATTTGAAGCACAAATGTAAAGAAATGCTTAAGTAGTGAGGGTGCATAGAATGTTGAAGGTAGTAGAAAAACCATAGAAAAAATCCGCCATTAAGTCCCCTGGATTGGAGGAAGCAGTAATAACCCGCTCTAAAAGGTTCTCATTGAGATAACGCATGAGAGACAACTTACAGAGCCTGAGACAAAAGCATGATTACACCGATGTTCATGACGATTGTACCATAAGATATATTATGTTAGATTTTCTTAATACCCCTTCTGAGGTTATCTTTGCCGCAGAAAATGGATACGCTCCTTTTACTCGGCACATTTGCCTTAGGAGGGCTCATGGCCTTCATTATTCTTTGGGCTCGGCAGGTTAGTCTCACAGGCAAACTACGCCAATCAGAATACCTTACTCAGCAACTAAATACCGAAATAGCTCGCCTCCAACAGGAAAAACAGCGCTTTGAGCAAACCTTCTTGCAATCACAGGCTCAAATCCTTCAGCTATCTGAAGAAAAGGCACGCTTGGAAGGTGAGTTATACTCTCTTAGTAAGCATTTAGAAGAACGTGAGTCCCACTTGCGTGAGCTTCAAGGGAAACTTGAGACCCTGCAAAAAAATCATGAAAACTCTCTCCAAACCCTCTCTCAACTCCAAGCCCACCTGCAAGCAGCTCAAGAAAATCTAAGCTGGCGGGAATCTCAAACTAAACAGCTAGAAACTCTCTTTGAGAATCTCATGCAAAAAATTATCCAGGAAGGTACTTCTATTTTCCAAACGCGCAGTCAAGATAGCATAGCCTCCCTCCTCCAGCCATTCAGAGAGCAATTAGAAAATCTCCAAAAGGAGGTAAAGGAATACGGAATGATACAACAAAAAAATGTAGGAATACTCCATGGGTTTATAGAAAAAATACTTCAAGATAGCCAAAAACTAAGTCAACAGACTGAAGCACTTACCCGTGCCCTGCGAGGTGATATACGAGTACAAGGACGCTGGGGAGAGGCACGCCTAAAGGAGCTTTTAGACTTAGCAGGCTTCAAGGAAGGTGCACACTATTCCATGCAAGTTCCCCTACAAGGTGAGAGCGGGCTTCAATTTCGTCCTGATGTAGTTTTCAACCTTCCTGATGGTCGTCATGTCTTGATTGATGCTAAGGTTTCCCTCACATCCTATGAGAGCTACTTCGCTGCTACTAGTGAAGATGAGCAGAAAAAGCACCTCCAAGAATTAGCCAATTCCCTTCGCAAGCATATTCGCGAATTGAGTAAATACCAGAAAGCCAATATACCTCACATCGGATGGACGATCCTGTTTTGCCCTGTTGAAGGTGCACTCCAGATGTCCCTTCAAGTAGCCCCTGACCTTCTCAAGGAAGCTCAGGAAGCCCGAGTGATACTTGCCGGACCTTTCATACTAACGGGCTTCATTCATCTTACTGGGCAGCTTTGGCAATATGAAAAGCGCAATCGGTATGCCGAAGAGATCGCCCGACTAGCCCAAAAAATGCTGGATAAGCTTGCCCGCTTCGTAGAGGAGTTGGACAAAGTGGGCAGAAGCTTAGACAAAGCCAAAGAGAGTTATGAAGCCGCTTATAAATACCTCACTAGTGGAAAAGAAAACGTGATAGCCACAGCTAAACGAATAGAAGAACATGGTATCTCTCTACCTAAGCCTATACCTTCGGCTTGGGTAGACGATGCACTGTCAGCGGAAAATCAAGTAGATAGGCTAAGTCTCGCTCACCCCGTACAGGAGAAAAAGAATCCCTAACCTCCGATGCTTCGCAGCATTGGCCAAGTTACTTTCATGTAGATCATACCTACATTTTGGAGATAATACTTAGCAACACTTGACGAACCTTCTCCACCCCCATCGCACATACGAAAAGTTGGAGCCACTCCACATCCAAGCGATAGCGAGTATTATGCACATGTCCGACTGCATAGAATAAGGTGAAGAAAAGACTCACTCCCAATATGAAGAGGGTCAAGGCCTTATAGCGGCGAGAGCCATAGAGCAAACCTATTATGAATAGAATATTGATAATTATCACGGGGGCTTTTCGGGCTATAATGAAAGGTAGCGAATTATTTCCCCAATAGCGGGGAGGTATCCACCAGAAAATAAACGCATTGAGGATAGTTCTTTCAATTATTCGCGCAGTACCTACCTGCTGGGTGATCTCTTTTCCTAATTTAGCCAAAGCAGGCCCCCCTACTTTCTCAGGGAGAAGAAAAAGCGAGTCAATTTGTCTAGCAATACTTTCTGAGACTGCATAGCGAGGAGAAAAAGCATATGAGGGATGCCATGACATAGCGAAGCTATGCTGGGCTGCATAGGTTTTTGTCCAAGTAGGATATCCAAACACAAGATAGCCCCTAAGTGCCCATCCCGCCACTGGAAGCATCGCAAACATGGCTATCAAGGCTATCTTCCTCCAAGAAAGCATGAAAAGGATTACAATTCCCATAGGAATAAAAGCTACAGGCTTTTCTATCCCTACCAGTCCCCACCAGAGTCCTACCCCAGCAGAGAGAAGCCTGTTGAAGCCCCTCCTTAGCTTCACAAGCCCTATGCCCCAAAGACAAGTAGCGAAGATAAAAAGCGATGTATTCTCCAATACAGTAGGATAATACCAGAAAGAAGGATGAAGTGCAAAAAGCCATCCTACTATTTCTCCCAACTTCTCTATGCCTAGCCCTACACTCAAGCGGTACATGAGGTAAGGTATCCAAGACAGGAGAAAATGCTGCACAAGAACGACCTGCCAAAGGTCATCGGCAGGTGCTCCTAACATAAGAAAAAGGCATAAGAACAAGGGATAGACAGGGCCTTTAGCTGTAGTGGGCCCTCGGTCATATATGCTAAACCCTTCTCCTGCAGCAAGGTGAAGAGCAATGTCTAAATCCTCCGCTGCATGAATAGGAGGATTTGCAACAAAATGGAATATCATTCTACCTAACATGTGGAAAAACCCCAGGAGAATAAATACCCTCCCCTGCCGCAAGTAAATCATACATACAGGGGCTTCGCCTGTGAAAATTGATAAGCACCCTTAGCAAGGTACATAAACATCTGAACAAAGTTAAGGGAGTAGTTTAGCGGCTCAGTCAATTTCTCTAAGGTATTGGGCTGTCTATCTTTGTCCTTTATGCCAAAACACGCTAAATGGCTTATTGGAGGGGTTTGGGGTACGTTCATGCTAATCTATGCTCTCATCTCTTTTCCTAATCATTTCAATTTTCGTACTGCGGGCACAGAGTTAGCCTACTCTATGCAGGTAATGGAATATCACCTCCGAGGGCATCTTATTCCACGCCAACTAAGCGTAACTAATCCATTTGTAGATACAGAGGGATGGCGGATAGATTCTCACGCTTCTCCCTCCGTGATTACAGCATTACCTTTTTATTGGCTTGGTGGTGCCTGGGGTCTTTTGGTACATCAGTGGCTCATGATAGGATGTATGGGGGTAGGATTTTTCATCTATGCTTATCAACGAACCGGCTTATGGCAGGCAGGCTTCTGGACGATGACCCATTTTCTGGGTATGTGGGGTGTGTATAGTCTTATGGGATGGGATTGGCATGAGCTAGTATGCGGGATTGTCTGGATGCCTTGGTTCTGGTATGCCATAGAACAAAAAAAGCCATGGCTCTTTTTTGTTAGCTGGCTGCTCTTTATTGGGGGCAAAGAGAATTTTACCCTATGGGGGGTCTGGATAGGATTTATCTTGATGTGGATATACCGTTCCCGTGAGCAGCGCCGCTGGCTCTTGATAGGCACAGCCGTAGCCCTAATCTGGTTTGTTATAGGTTATTTTCTATATAAGGGAGGTGAAAAAGGGCTTTCGCGACTGTATCTATATGCTTACCTCGGGGCGAAGGACCCTCTTGCGGTTGTAGAGGGCAGGGAAACTTCTGTCTCTTTTTCTTTTTTCTCGGTGGTGAAGACAATCCTTCTCCGCCCACAATTCATCTGGACTCTTCTCTTTGAGTCTCCTAGGTTAGATCCCAGCACTTTCGAATTACATTGGGCTGTTTTGTGGTCTGGAGGCTGGAGCTTTGCAGTTGAACCCGCATTCCTTCTCCTCCTCCTCCCCGTTTATCTATATAAATTACTGAGTGCTGACTATCTACTATGGGGAACCTTATACCATTATAGTATGGAGTTTGCTGCTATTCTCCCCTTAGCTGTTCTCTGGACAGCGGAAAGATGGAAAGGTCGGTGGCCCTTCTATGCAGTATTAGTAGGAGGTGCCTTGGGGGCTCATTTCATGAGCTTTTCTCTTATGGATAGCCGGTATTCCAAATGGTATGACCCTCTAAGACATAGATGGTATTCACGCGAGCATTACTGCTCTCCATATTCTTACTGGAAAATTCATGAGGGACTCAAGGTGATACCCCGAGAAGCATCCGTGAGTGCTGCTGCAACACTCATTCCCCACATTCCTGCTCGGCTGGAATACTACCACTTCCCTGCTACTAAGCATGTGGATTACATAGCTCTCCTCAGACACAACACAGCCCCCTGGCCTCTTACTCCAGCAGAAATGGAGAAGTATATAGATTCATTAGAAAGGGCTCCCCAATGGGAAAAAATCTGGGATAGACACAAGCTGGTGATTTTCCGGCGCAAGAAAGGGTCTGAATAAATACATTCATCCCTCCTCTAACTCTAAGAAAATTTCCATCCATATTCGCTCTATGGGGTTAGTAGAAGCAACATACAAAGTCGTGGGGATGAATTGCCAAAGCTGTGCAAAAAGTGTGGAAAGCCTACTCCAAGAAGTACCTGGAATAAAAAAGGCCACAGTCCACTTTCCTACCCAAGAGCTTATTGTCCTTTATGATCCTGAGAAAGCTCCTTTTGAAAAATTGCAAGCAGCCCTCACCCCAGCGGGATATGAGATCGTACAAGACCCTTCCACCCAGAGAGTAATTCAAGAGCGTTTCCTAAGACGATTGCGCTGGGGGATCATGTGGGCAGGCTTCCTGGCAGCATGGGGCATGGCAATAGCTCTTACTCCCTCTAGCATACTTGAACAGATACGAATACCTCAGTGGATAAATTGGTTGTACTTTTTGCTTACATTCTTACTTGTAGTTCAGGTAGGCAAAATTTTTTGGCGCCCTGCCCTTAGACAACTCACAGTTCGTCATTTTACAATGGACACCCTGATTAGCTTAGGACTAATAGGAAGCGTGGGACTGGGGCTATTTGAACTTGCAGCGGGTAAGAAAAGCGGGCATACCGCAAGCACGGCAGCAGAAGTACTCTTCTTTGTTCTAATTGGACGCTACATAGAAGAGAAAATTCGCCACCAGGCTCAAATGAGTATAGAACATCTATCTATTTTAGCTGCGCCCACTGCTCGGCTTCGCAGCCCAAGTGGCATATGCGAGGTACCTACCTCTCAAGTTCAACTGAACGAAGTAATAGAGGTCCTTCCAGGAGAGACTATTCCCTTAGATGGCATAATCGTAAAAGGAACAAGTTTTATAGAGGAAAGTCTTCTTACTGGGGAGAGCCTACCTGTGGAAAAAGGACCTGGCACACAGGTATGGGCAGGCACCCGTAACCTTTCAGCAACTCTCTTCATAGAGGTGAAGGCAAAGGCTCATCAGACTTTTCTCGCCCAGCTTATCACCCAACTTCAACAAACTCAAAACAGCCGTGCCCGTTTTCAGCGGTTAGCTGATAAGATAGCTGCCTTCTTCGTACCCATAGCGCTCTTACTGAGTATCTTGAGTATGCTCTATCATGCAACCACTGGGAAAGAGTTGCTTTTTGCCTGGGAACGCGCCCTTAGCGTTTTGGTCATATCCTGCCCATGTGCTTTAGGGCTGGCTACTCCCCTTGCTGTGCAAATAGCTATTCAGGGAGCCTTGCAATCCAAAATACTTCTACGAGACATTGCTCAGCTTGAGAACCTTCCCTCAGCCACCACATGGGCCTTTGATAAAACAGGCACACTCACCGAAGGCCGTGCCACTGTGCAATCTGCACAGTGGTTTCTCCCCTCCTATGCAGGTAAAATACTTGCAGTGGTGCGAAAAAGTCAGCACCCCCTCGCAAAAGCCCTAGCAGAATACTTAGAGCCTCAGGACCAACCCGATACGCTGGAATTATCAGCTTATTTGGAACTGCCCGGAAAAGGAATCATAGGCATCTTTGGCTCTGAAAAAATCTTTGTAGGAAACCCGTTATGGATTTTAGAAAAACATCCCTACTTAGAGTTACCCTCTCAGACCGCAACATCTGTGATTGCTGCCACAGAAAAGGAAATAGTAGGGATATTCACTTTCCATGATCCCTTGAAAGAGGAAATGAAAAATTTTATAGACAGGCTGCGTCAGGAAGGTAAGCATATCGTTTTACTCACAGGTGACCCTTCTACCAAAGGTAGAGAGATAGGAGAAAGGTGGGGATTTTCAGCAGTGTATGAAGGGCTCTCACCCATACAAAAGGCGGATTGGATAAAAACTTGTCAGAGTAAGGGACAAAAAGTAGTCTTTGTAGGAGATGGGTTAAATGATATTTTAGCCCTCCAAGCGGCTTATGTAGGAATTGCGGTCCATAAAGGTGTTAAAGCTGCTGTTCAGAGTGCAGGTATCGCCCTTTTACAAGACACGGACACAGCTTTACCCCTCCTCTATCAGCTCAGCTTACGCTTGAGACGAATTATACTCCAGAATCTCATTTGGGCCTTCAGCTATAACGCATTAGCTCTACCTACGGCTATGGGGTTGATAGAAGGGCTTCATCTCTCTCCTGGGGTAAGTGCTTTGTTTATGTCGCTTAGCTCCTTGATAGTGATACTGAATAGTCTCCGAGTGAGGACCTAAATAGGAAATAAAAAAGCGGGGGGAGATATTTACTCTCCCCCGCCCTTTCAGGCGATAGGTGTGGTGCTTTCAGCGTAGGATATTTACCTGAAAGGCAGCTTGCCCTAATTCACTGCGCACACGCAGAACGTACGTACCCCCGGGAACATCGGTTACATCCACAACGACTTGAGACTCCCCAGCAGGCACAGAGTAAGCTGGCCAGCTCTTGACCCACCGTCCATCCGTCGTGTAGAGATGAAGCTCCACCTGCGAGGAAGAAGCACTACGGAATTTGACGTGGAAACAGTCTGTAGTAGGATTGGGATAGGGGGTCATGAAGCTTTGCCGATCCCCATGAATCCATACACCCGTGCCAAGGTCTTGAGAATATACTATGGGAAATATCACATAGTTCAGGCCCTTATCAAGAGGAGGGTTAAGGAGAAGATGAAGGGGCAACCAGTCTGGTAGGGTAGGCTGCAAGCCGGATGGATCATCATAAAACTCCCCGCTCACCGTATCATACACTGCCCATGAGATTAAACTTCTCCCTATTCTCACTGTGTCTGCATTATAGCAGGGGTGATTAGCAGGGTTGAAACCTGAATTACCAGGCCCATAAGTTACATACAAAGTATCTATGAAGTTGAAGGTATTCAAGTTGTAGCGTTCAGTACGCAGAACGACGTAGTAGGAAGCGGAATCTGTAATGTATAAAGGCTGTGGAAAGTAAGCAAAATCAAAAACCTCTGCTATGTGAGGGGGATTTCCTGCAAAGCCTGGGCAAGAAGGGCCACTGCCTCCAAATGCCCCATTTCCGATGCGAACTTGAGACATAGGTTTAGATACAGAGCGTACAACAGTGGTGCCCAAAATGGTACCCTGACGAGAAGGGGTATAAAAAGGCGAGCCCCAAGTGTAATTCCTCGCTGGGTAGAGCTCATATGTGATAGTGTATTCCCCATCACCATTGTCAGGCGTTGGAGCACCGATGGTAGGTGCACACGGATTACCCCCAGAAATATTTACTATCCAAGCCGCTACACCCTTTATGGAAACCGTACGGTCCGTACCTCCTAAGTCAGGGGATATGTCATATCTTTCAGCATACGCCCCATCTAAGAATGCACACAATCCTAGCGGATTAGTGCTTACGGTAAATAGCTTAAATCTTTCATTCCCCAGCAGAATATACGCACCTACCATGTCTAAAGAGTCAAAGAAGGTTCCAACACAGACAGTCGGCGGATTAGTCCGAGTATTAGGACCCGTTCCATTGCTGATGAGGGTATCTCCTGCATAGTCAGGATCATTGGTAGGGTCAGGAACTATGACAAAGTCCTGATTAGGCAGAAGCCATCCCAAACTCTGTGTGCGTGCATGAGAAGAGTTCCAGTACTTAGCTGACACCTGTACGACTCCTCTCGGCCTAAGCTCAGGTAGTGAGGATGGTACCTGAATCTGCTGTGCCCATACAAGGGCTGCAATCCCTATCAAAATGCTTACCCTTTTCATATCACGACAAAGGTATAAAAGCTTTTTTATTACCTCAAAATTTTCATGCCTCAGTATGCGATCACTTGCACTTCTCCTGTAGGTGTGACCCATAAGAAGCCACCCCTAAGAGAAAAGTTTTTTTCTCCCCCTGAGCTAACTACATGAAGAGAGGAGAAAGATTCAAGCTGAGCTATTAGCGGCGCATGCCCTTCCCATATTTCAAAGTGGCCTTCCGGGCTACGGGCAGCTATCCACATAGCTTCTCCCTCATAGAGAGGTCCTACAGGGGTATGAATAGCTACTCTCATGCTGCACCTATTTCTGCCAAAATCTTATTGCCTTTCTCAATGGCTTGATCAATGGTACCTACCATATAAAAAGCTTGTTCTGGAATGTGGTCCAGCTCCCCATCCAGTATCATCTTAAAGCCTCTTACGGTCTCCTCAATAGGCACAAAGACGCCGGGCATTCCCGTAAAAGCCTCCGCTACGTGGAAAGGCTGACTGAGGAAGCGCTGAACCTTTCTTGCACGGGCTTCCACTAGCTTATCTTCCTCCGAAAGTTCTTCACGCCCTAAAATATTGATAATATCTTGTAACTCCTTGTATCGTTGGAGAATAGCTTTCACACGTTGAGCTGTTTCATAATGACCTTTTACAGTCTTTTCGTCAATATCTGGGACAAGCATACGAGATGTAGAGGTAAGGGGGTCTATAGCAGGATAAATCCCCAGCTCAGCAATTGCTCTAGAGAGCTCTGTAGTAGCATCTAAATGGGCGAAAGTCGTAGCCGGAGCAGGATCTGTGTAATCATCTGCCGGTACATAGATGGCTTGAATAGAGGTGATAGAGCCCCTTCGGGTAGAGGTAATACGCTCTTGCAAAGCTCCCATTTCAGTGGCAAGGGTAGGCTGATACCCCACAGCAGAAGGAATACGCCCTAGTAGAGCAGACACCTCCGAACCCGCTTGCACAAATCGAAAGATATTATCTATGAAGAAGAGTACATCCCGCCCCGTAGCCTCTTCAGGTTCCCCATCTCGGAAGTACTCTGCGATTGTTACGCCTGTCAAGGCCACTCGGGCACGCACGCCGGGTGGCTCATTCATCTGTCCAAACACGAGGGTGATCTGAGACTCTTGTAGCTCCTTCAGGTCTACCACGCTTAGATCCCAACCCCCCTCTTCCATACTCTTCTTAAAGGCTTCTCCGTAGCGAGCTACACCTGCCTCTATCATCTCTCGCAGAAGGTCGTTTCCTTCCCGGGTACGCTCCCCTACCCCAGCAAATACGGAAAGACCTTTATGCGCTTTAGCAATATTGTTGATAAGTTCCATAATGAGCACAGTTTTACCTACACCTGCTCCCCCGAAAAGTCCTATCTTACCCCCTTTCTTATAAGGAATAAGAAGGTCTATCGCTTTTATCCCCGTAAGAAGCACGCGAGGCTCAGTGGAGAGCTCCTCAAAGGGTGGGGCACTTCTATGAATGGGATAGTACCTAACTGCCTGAATAGTAGGTAGTCCATCAATAGGCTCTCCTACTACATTCAAGAGACGCCCTCGTATCGCCTGCCCCACAGGAACAGAGATAGGACCTCCGAGGGCTTTTACAGGGTCTCCTCGTTTAAAACCATCCGTACTATCCATGGCGACAGTACGCACCCTATATTCACCTAAATGCTGCTGTACTTCCAAATACACCTTGTTCCCCCTAGCTTCCAGAACAAGCGCATCATATATTTCTGGCAAATATCCCTCCTTGGGATCAAACTCCACATCCACTACTGCTCCGATAATTTGGACTACTTTGCCAATAGCTCTTATTTGCTGCATATCTGTGCAAAGGTACAGGATTATCTTCGCAAGCCTAAATCCACCTCTACCGCTTCCAGAATTTGCCTGCGGATGTTTTGCTGTATAAAGCGATTGTCATTAGCGGTGGGATGAATTCGGTTAGAAAGGATTACTACTATTAGCTGTCTCTCCGGATCACACCAAGCTGCCGTGCCAGTAAAACCTAAATGCCCAAATGCATGAGGGGAATATGTGGGAGGCACTGTACTACCTTTGTCCCGACTGGGTTTATCCCAGCCTAGCCCGCGCTGCATACCTTCGGCTGCTTGGGTAAAAGTCCTTATTGTAGTGGGGGAAAGGTAGCAATACCCTCCATATTCTCCCCCTCGTAAAAGCATCCACAAGAGCTTTGCTAAATCTGCGGAGCTTGCAAAAAGTCCTGCATTGCCTGCGCTTCCTCCCATGAGAGCTGCTGTGGGATCATGTACATATCCCCGAAGGGTATCCTTTCGCCAAAGGGTATCCACCTCCGTAGCTGCACAGAGCGTATCCATACACTCTAAGGCTGGATGAAAGCGCAGCCGATAAAGACCCATGGGATAATAAAAGTTTCGTAGTAGGTAAGTCTCCATTTTCTCTTCTGCGATTACTTCCAGATACTTCTGGAGCACCACAAAGCCTATGTCTGTATAAACAGGCTTCCTTCCAGGCACAGCAGGATAATTTTGAATCCTCTGCCAGACTTTTTTATGATAATTCCGATCTAAATACTTGCGCCTACTCAAGGGCAAAGTATGGGTAGGAGAAAGAGTGTCTGAAAAAGGATCATAAGCCAGTGCTTCATTTACTAAGGGTAAGACAGGGGGGTAACCCGCCGTATGGGTGAGAAGTTGATAGGGGGTTATTTTACCCAAAGGATAAGTAGCCCATGCGGGCACTTTTACAGAGAGCGGCTCGTATAGATTTAGGCGGGCTTTTTCATAAAGGTCCATAGCCATCAGAGTAGTAGCAAAAACTTTCGTAAGAGAGGCTACATCATACATGTGATGTGTGGGAGAGGGAACCCTATAGTCTGTATAGCTTAGGGTACCTACTCCCCGATTATATACTATGGTGTCCCTATATATGACCGTGAGAGTGATACCCGGTGTAATTTTCTGCTCCACTACAGCCCGTAAAAGAGAGTCCGTTCGTGAAAAGGAGTAAGGGGCTACAAAAGAGGCAAGTGGCCTGTATAAGGTGAGATCATAGCTTACTGAACGGGGATAACGAAGAGGAATAGGCACGGAGAGCCTACCGAGGGGAGGCGCAGCCCCAAAAATTACATTTGCCGCTTGCCATTGAGCTATAGTATCCTCCTGATAGCATAATAAAACAGCAGTCTCTTCCCCAAAGAAAGAAACAGCATAAGGATTACCAAAGACACATAGAATTACTTCCCTTTCTTCTCCTCTTAATTCACAGAGAAAGTCCAGCACACGAGGACGCACACCAAAACCTTTGCGAGGATTATTTGACAAACCAAACATGCCTATAATAAATATCTGGTAGTCATGCAGAGCCTGAGCAAGAGAGTCAGCTGGAAGTCTTTCCAAGTTAGGCAGTACTACCCAGTCCATCACACAATACTGGGATAAATACCGGTAGAAAGGCGCTGGCTTTTCATATCCGAGCTGTATATATAAGAGACGCTTTTGATCTAAGTATCCCAGTGGAAGGATATTGCGGCGATTTTGAAGCAAAGTTACAGCTCTCATGTAGGCTTCCCTCAGGGGCTTCAGAAGACTCTCTGCCCATAAATCCTGTAAAAGATTTTGTGCGGAGATAAAAGGGGGCTGTGTGAGTCCCAAGTATGCCTTCAGATGCAGGATACGACGAACCTTTTGGTCTATTTCTTCTTCTGTAAGGCGTCCTTGGAGTACGGCTTGGTGAATAGCCTGAAAGACAAGAGGTACATCCTCAACATATAGGAGAATATCCGTGCCTGCTTCCAAGGCCCTTACTTCTAATTCTCCTGGGGGGAAATAGAGAGATACAGCTTTCATATTAAGAGCATCAGAGAAGATAACCCCCTGAAATCCCATCTTCCGTCTTAGAAGCCCGGTAATGATAGCATGTGAAACAGTAGCCGTAAAAGTGTCTAAGGCAGGCACCAAGAGATGTGCCACCATGATACCCATGAGCCCCTCCCGAATAAGATGTCGAAAAGGATAGAGTTCTACACTATCTAAGCGACTTTCCGCGTGAAGTACCTTAGGAAGGTCTATGTGAGAATCTACATAAGTATCTCCATGCCCGGGAAAATGCTTAGCCACGGCAATGACACCTACCTCGTGAAAGGCATGCATAAAGAGCAGACTAAGCTGAGTAACTCGGTGCCTGTCCGCCCCAAAAGCCCGAAAGCCAATCACAGGATTTTCAGGATTACTATTGATGTCTGCTACCGGGGCAAAGTTGATATGTACGCCTAACCGGCGACACTGCAGCGCTATGGCTTTGGCTACTTGGTAAATAAGTGTGTCCTCAGAAATAGCAGCCAGCGTAAGGGCATAAGGGAACTTAGGTAGGCTATCCAGGCGCATAGCAGGACCCCACTCAGCATCCATGCCGATTAGTAAGGGTATCTTAGCGAGGCGATGATAAGCGTTAGTGAGAGCTACCTGCGCTGAAGGTGCCCCCTGCATAAATATGAGCCCCCCTATGTGATATTGAGTAAGCCATCGCTCCACCTCTCGGCGATTTTGTCGTCGTGGATCGCTATAAGCAGGCACCATCAAAAGCTGCCCTATTTTCTCTTCTAGCGTCATCCTGCTAAGCTGCTCTTCTACCCACCGTACATTAGAATTGAGAAAGGCGGGTAGCTTATCATTAGAGGGGCTCT